>JANXSI010000558.1 GCA_025352765.1 Devosia sp.
TGCTGCTCCTGGTGGTCATTCCCGCCACCATCTGGGTCTGGACCCGCAACACCCCCGGCACGCTGCTGTGGATGCTTTCCACCAAGATGATGCCGCCTGCCGGAGCGCTGATCCCGATCTACCTGATCTTCAACCGCAACGGCCTCGTCTTCCGCGACTGGGGAGTGTTCGACCTCAGGGAATTCAACCTGATGGACAGCCTGTGGGGCATGGTGCCGCTGATGACTATGCTGAACCTGCCCATCTTCATCTGGATGCTGTTCACCTACTTCAAAGAAATCCCGCTCGCCATTCTCGAGGCCGCCCGCATGGATGGCGCCCTGTTCTGGAACGAGCTCACCCGCGTGCTGATGCCGATGGCCCTACCCGGCATCGCCTCGACGTGCCTGCTTAATCTCATCCTGACGTGGAACGAGGCATTCTGGTCGCTCAATCTCACCAACAAATATGCGGCGCCGCTGAGCTTCTTCATCTCGGAATACTCCAGCCCCGAGGGTCAGTTCTGGGCCAAGCTCAGCGCCGCCTCGGTCATGGCGATTACCCCCATCCTGATCATTGGCTGGTTCAGCCAGAAGCAACTGGTCCGCGGCCTCACCTTCGGCGCCGTCAAATAAGAGAGAGGCTCAAATGGGCTCGATCACGCTCGACCACGTCAACAAGTCCTTCGGCGTCCACCACGTCATTCCGGACGCCAGCCTCGAAATCGCCGACGGCGAATTCGTGGTGTTCGTCGGCCCCTCGGGCTGCGGCAAGTCCACCCTGCTGCGCCTGATCGCGGGGCTCGAGGATGTGACCTCCGGCGTCATCCGCCTTAATGGCGAGGATGTGACGGATAAGGGCCCGGCGCATCGTGGCCTTGCCATGGTGTTCCAGTCCTACGCGCTTTATCCGCACATGAGCGTGCGCGACAACATCGCCTTCCCGCTGAAGATGGCCAAGCTGGACAAGGCGTCCATCGACGGCAAGGTTGCCGAGGCCGCACGCATCCTCAACCTCAACGATTATCTCGACCGAAAGCCCCGCGCCCTGTCCGGCGGCCAGCGCCAGCGCGTCGCCATCGGCCGCGCCATCGTGCGCGAACCCAAGGCCTTCCTCTTCGACGAGCCGCTCAGCAACCTCGATGCGGCCTTGCGCGTCAACATGCGGCTCGAGATCACCGAGCTGCACCAGCAGCTCAAGACCACCATGGTCTACGTCACCCACGACCAGGTGGAGGCCATGACCATGGCCGACCGCATCGTCGTGCTCAACGCCGGCAATATCGAGCAGTTCGGCACCCCAATGGAGCTCTACCGCAACCCCGCCAACCGCTTCGTTGCCGGCTTCATCGGCTCGCCCAAGATGAACTTCGTCGATGGCGCCGAGGCGCAAAAGCACGGCGCGTTCGCCATCGGCGTCAGGCCCGAGCACATCTCCGTCTCGACCACCGAGGGACTCTGGAGGGCCAAGGTGACCGTTGCCGAACATCTGGGCTCCGACACCTTCCTCCACGTCGCGGTTGACGGTCTCGGCACCATGACCGTACGCGCCGAGGGCGAGAAACTGCTGAACCACGGCGATCCGATCTGGCTCACGCCCGACCCGACCCGCATCTATCGTTTCGACAAGGATGGCCGCGCCGTCGCGGCCCACTGAGGATTTTGACTATGCCGATCGAGCTGTCGCGCGATTCGTTCAAGGAGCTGTCGGAAACCGCCGCCGTCCCGGCCTACGACCCGCTCAAGCTGACGGCTGGCATCGTCCATTTCGGCGTCGGCAATTTCCACCGCGCCCACCAGGCGGTCTATCTCGACGACCTGTTCAACCTTGGCCTCGACCAGGACTGGGCGATCGTCGGTGCGGGCGTTCGTCCGGCCGATGAGGGCATGCGCCAGAAGCTCAAGTCGCAGGATTGGCTGACGACCGTCGTCGAGCAGGAGGCGGACGCATCGACCGCCCGCGTCACCGCACCGATGATCGATCACCTGCCGATCGGCGACACGGCGGCGATCATCGCAAAGCTCGCCGATCCGGCGATCCGCATCGTCTCGCTCACCATCACCGAGGGCGGCTACTACATCGATCCGGCGACGCAGCGCTTCGATCCGGCCCACCCCGACATCGCCGCCGATGCCCGGGCCCCTGCCTCCCCCAAGACCGTGTTCGGGCTGATCCTCGCCGGTCTCAAGGCGCGCCGCAGCGCCGGGATTGCGCCCTTCACGGTGATGAGCTGCGACAACATTCCCGGCAACGGCCACGTCACCGAAAATGCGGTGGTCGGGCTCGCCGACCTCAGCGACCCCGAACTCGCCGGCTGGGTGCGCAGCAACGTCGCTTTCCCCAACGGCATGGTCGACCGCATCACCCCCGCGACTGGCGATCGCGAGCGCAACCTCTTGGCTGACAAGTTCGACATTTCCGACAATTGGCCGGTGTTCTGCGAGAGCTTCCGGCAGTGGGTGCTCGAGGACAAGTTCCCGCTCGGCCGGCCGGCGCTCGAAAAGGTCGGCGTGCAGTTCGTCCCCGACGTCGCGCCGTTCGAGTTGATGAAGATCCGCATCCTCAATGGCGGACACGCCACCATCGCCTACCCGGCCGCGCTGATGGACATCCACTTCGTCCACGAAGCGATGGAGAACCCGCTGGTCCGCGGCTTTCTCGAAAAGGTCGAGCGCGAGGAAATCATCCCCATCGTGCCGCCGGTCCCCGATACCAGCCTCGATGAGTACTACGCGCTGATCGACCGCCGCTTCTCCAATCCCAAGATCGGCGACACCAACACGCGGCTCTGCCTCGACGGCTCCAACCGCCAGCCCAAATTCATCCTGCCCTCGGCCGCCGACCGGTTGAAGGCCGGCCAGTCGGTGACGGGCCTCGCGCTCGTCTCGGCGTTCTGGGCCCGCTACTGCTACGGCGAGACCGAGAGCGGCAAACCCATCGCGCCGAACGACCCGAGCTGGACCCGGCTCACCACGGAAGCCAGAAAAGCCAAGGCCGATCCGCGCGCCTGGCTGGCGATGACCGACATTTTCGGGGCGCTGTCGGACAACCGGATCTATGTCGCGGCGTTCACGAAGGCGCTCAACACGATCTGGAAGACGGGGACCAAGGCGACGCTCGAGGCGTATCTGGCGGGGAAGCTGTAACAAGCAGTCCAGTCGGGTCCTCCCCTGTCGGAGACTTGGGAGGTGTCGCGCGATAGCGCGACGGAGGGGGTGGCCGCTTGAACCGGGCCCGCCCCCTCCGACGCTCCGCGCCACCTCCCCCATGGCCCTGCCATAGGGGAGGAACCGACTGCACGCTTCGCGAAAGCGAGATGAATGACCACCTTGTGCTAGCGTGATCCCCTCATGACCGCCCCCTCCCCGATAAAACTCATCATCTTCGATTGCGATGGCGTGCTCGTCGACAGCGAGCCGCTGGCGATGCGCGTGCTGTTGCGGACCATCGAGCGGGCCGGAGTGACGATCCCCAGCGAGAGCGGCTTCCGCAATTATCTCGGCCGCAGCTTCTCGGCCATCGCGCAGAACCTTGACGACCTCTATGGCCTCAAGCTCGATGCGGCCGCCCTCGAGGCGATGCGGCTCGACCTCTACGAGACCTACCGGAACGAGCTGAAGCCGATGGCGGGCCTCCTCGATCTGTTGCCGACGCTCGGCGTGCCGCTCTGCGTCGCATCCTCGAGCCAGATGGAGCGGATCACCACCAGCCTCGAGCTCACCGGGCTGATCGAGCGCTTCGGGCTGGCGATCTTTTCGGCCACCATGGTCGAAAACGGCAAGCCGGCGCCGGACCTGTTCCTGCTCGCCGCCGAGCGCATGGGTGTGGCACCCGAGGACTGCCTCGTCATTGAGGACAGCCCCGCCGGGATCATTGCGGCCAAGAAGGCCGGCATGCGCGTCCTCGCCTTCACCGGCGGCGGCCATATCGCCCCCTCGGGCCTCGCCGACCAGATCGCCGCCCTCCACCCCGACGCCATTTTCGCCGATATGCGCGACCTGCCCGGACTGATAGAACGGGCGGAGGGGAGGACGAGGAGTTCGATGAGGGACCTGCTGGTCGCCGTCGATGTCGGCACGGGCAGCGCCCGCGCCGGAGTGGTCGGTGCGACCGGTCAGTTGCTGGCCCGCGCCGAGCACCCCATCGACATGCGCCGCACCGACGCCAACCATGCCGAACACAATTCCGAACAGATCTGGCGGGCGATCTGCACAGCCGTCCGCGAAGCGGTGACCGCCGCCGGGGCGCGCCCGGCCGACATCGCCGGCATCAGTTTCGACGCCACCTGTTCGCTCGTCGTGCGCGACCGCAATGGCGCCCCGCTGCCGGTCGGCGACGGCGGCGACCGCTGGGACACCCTTGTCTGGCTCGACCATCGCGCCCTGAACGAGGCCGCCGAGTGCACCGCGACCGGCCACAAGGTGCTCGGATCGATCGGCGGCATCATGTCGCCCGAGATGGAAGTGCCCAAGCTGATGTGGCTGAAGCGGCATCTGCCCGACACCTGGGGAGCGGCCGGTCACTTCTTCGATCTCGCCGACTTCCTCACCTGGAAGGCGTCGGGCTCGACCGCCCGCTCGCAATGCACGCTGACCTGCAAGTGGACCTGGGTCGGCCACCTCGGCGGCTGGCAGCGGGACTTCCTTAAAACCGTCGGGCTCGGCGACATGCTTATCCGCGGCGGCCTGCCCGACCGCGCCAGCCCGATTGGCGGCGATCTCGGTCCGCTGACCACCGCCGCAGCCGCAGCGCTCGGCCTCACCACGCGCTGCCGCGTCGGCGTCGGCCTGATCGACGCGCACGCCGGGGCACTCGGCACGCTCGGAGCCTTTGCCGGCGACGTCGGCTCGATCGACCGGCACCTGGCGCTGGTTGCCGGCACCTCGAGCTGCGTCATGGCGCTGTCGCCCGACCCCCGACCGATCCACGGTGTCTGGGGTCCGTTCGAAGGCGCCGTGCTGCCCGACGCCTGGCTCAACGAGGCCGGCCAATCGGCAACCGGCGCGTTGCTCGACCACCTGATCCGCTGGCACGGCGCCGGCGGCGAGC
>JANXSI010000568.1 GCA_025352765.1 Devosia sp.
TCGCCGGTGATGTTGGGGATCACCAGCTTGCGCTCGCGGATCGCGGGCTCGGCAAAGGCGCCGTAGTCGGCGGTGATGTCGACGCTGAGGCCATCCTCGCGCAGCATGCTGGCGACGATCTCGGAGCACTCGCGCGGATGGCCTCAGCGTCGACATCACCGCCGACTACGGCGCCTTTGCCGAGCCCGCGATCCGCGAGCGCAAGCTGGTGATCCCCAACATCACCGGCGACGCGCTCGACCGGGCGTCGGAGAAAAACCTCATCGCCGCCGTCCGCGGCGGGGTCGGCCTCGGCGGCCACCACGGCGCGCTCGCCACCTCGTTCCGCGATGCATGGGATTTTCACTACATGACCGGCGTCCAGTGGGTGCAGCATCCCGGCGACATCCGCGACTATCGCGTCGACATCGTCCGCGCCGATGATCCGGTGATGGCCGGCATTGAGAGCTTCGACTACCGGTCCGAGCAATATTACGTACTCTACGACCAGACCGTCGACATCCTCGCCACCACCACCTTCGACGGCGTCCCCGATCCAATGGTCAGGGGCGTGACCGTCCCGGTGGTGTTCAAGCGGCAATTCGGCCTCGGCCGGATCTTTTATTCCTCGCTCGGCCACCAGGCCCACGAATTCGGCCACGCCGCCATGCGGACCATCCTGAGGCGCGGCCTCGGCTGGGCGGCGCGAGGCTAGCACCGGCGCTTGAGGAGCTCACTGCGCGAAATCGTACGGTTGCTCTGCCGCCGGCATGGGCCTACGAAGACTTGGGACCGAAACCCGAGTTCGCACCCATGCACAACCGGCTGCTCACCTCCCTGTCCAGCAACGACCGCGACCTGCTGCTGCCCTCGTTGCGGCTGGTGGACCTGCCGGTGCGCCAAATGCTGTTCGAGGCCGACGCGATCATCGGCGATGTCTATTTCATGGAATCGGGTTTTGCCTCGGTCGTCGCCCGGGCGCCATCGGGCGACTCGATCGAAGTCGGCATCATTGGCCGCGAGGGTATGGTCGGCGTCCAGGTCATTCTGGGCCAGAAGCGATCGCCACACGAATGCTACATCCAGGTCTCCGGCACCGGCTACGTGATGCCGGCCGATGACCTCTGGGCGGCGATGAGCAAGAGCTGGTCCCTCGCCGACAGCCTGCTGAAGTTCGCCTACGCCTTCCTCATCCAGGTCACCCACTCTGCCCTCGCCAACGGGCGCTTCACCATCGAGCAGCGCCTGGCGCGCTGGCTGCTGATGGCCCAGGACCGTCTCGACGGCGACGACGTAGCCCTCACCCACGAATTCTTGGCCATGATGCTGGGCGTCCGGCGCTCGGGGGTCACGCTTGCGCTGCAGGAGCTCGAGGGGCGGCACGCCATCCGGTCGCTGCGCGGCCATGTCGTCGTTCGCGACCGGGCGCTGCTCGAGCATATCGCCGGCGGCTGCTACGGGCGGCCGGAGTCCGAACTGGCGCATCTGGGGCTGGGTCCCAAGCTCTCCCAGCCCGACCCCAACAAAGCGTGATCTGAACCTCCTGCGCTTTGGGACGTTGTGCGCTACGATGTGTCATCCGACTCAACCGGGAATCCCAGATGCGCCACTCTGCCTTCGTCACGACCACCTTGGCCGCCTTGATCGCGTTCAGCGCAGCCCCAACTTATGCCGGCACCGCCGAGGACGCGTTCCTCTCCAAGCTCGTCGGCACATGGACCGGCGGCGGCCAGTTGACCGGTGCCGACAACGCCGCCATCACCTGCAAGCTGGTGTTCAAGCCCAAGTCCGGTGCCGTTAACTTCAGCGGCAAGTGCGACGCCGAGGGCCTCGGCATGCAGAATTTCTCGGGCGCCATCTCGTACAATGACAAGACCAAGAAGTACGAAGCCGCCGGCGCCGATCAGACCGCTGTCGGCGTCAAGAGCGGCAGCTCCGTGGTGTTTACCACCAAGCTGCGCACCATGGCCGGCACCGGTAATTCGGTCATGAAAGTCGCGTCCAACAAGATCGTCATCGACGTCGAAATCGCCCGCGGTCCTAAGAACGCGCTGTCCAAATCCCACATGATCCTGACCAAGTAGGCTGACAGGGGACTTTGTCCCCGCCTTGCGCCGACGCTGCAGATCTCGCCGTCGGGATTCTTTCTCCCGCTTGCGGGCTTCGAACCGTCCCGAAAGGGCAAATCGATCCGGTGGATCGATTGAGGTGAGAAGGC
>JANXSI010000573.1 GCA_025352765.1 Devosia sp.
TGATCGGCGACCGTCACAGATAGTGACTGTCGACGCCTTGAATTCTCTCAAGGTCCGTGGGCAAATTCTGGTCTATTGGGTGGAACGATGATGCGCCATTTGTTCGCAGCGACTGCTGCTTTGCTTGCTTTGCTATGGTGCGGTATCGCACCAAGCTTGGCGTTGTGCACCCTGTGCACCGCGACGGTTCGGCTTGATGCGGACCTCGCGGCCTGTCTCGTCGAAAAGGCAACAACGCTGGCGCCGGGCCTGAGCGGCAGCACCAAGCTGATGGTGGTGGATCTTAAAGACTGCGCCTCGCGCGGCGCCCTGCCGACCGGCCAGTCGGCGGAGGTCAAGCTGGACAAGACCTTTGCGGTGGATGCCGACAGCCTCAAATGTCTGCTCGATCAGGTGGCCGCGATCGACGAGGCGGCGATGACGCCCAGCCACGTTTTCGATCTGACGCGCGATTGCCCGGCCTGAGGGTCAGGGGGCAAGTCAGTCCCGGGTTGGCTCGTCCGCTGCAACCAGACCCGAACGGCTGCGGTACATGTCGATGCCCGATTCGGTGATCTCGAGCAGCAGCAGATGCAGCGTCTCGCTGATGTCGGCGAGTTCTCCCGCCGCGTCCGGGCCGGTCTCGGCCAATTCCACCCAGCCATCCTTGAAGCTGGCGATTTCGGCGTAGATTTCATCCGCCGTGCGCTCGAGCCCGACGAGGCTTTCGGTATCGGCCGGGCTGCCGGCGCGCGAGACGTTGGCGGTTCCGCGAAGCTGTTTGGCTTCGCGCTGCCAACGCTCTATGTTGGCGCGGTAGTGCCCGAGACGATCGGAAAGCTCGGCGGTATCTGTCATCGGTCGCTCCTGGCCAGTGGCTCACAACGCTCGACCGGCATGAGCGTTGCTTTAAGCCAGTGCCGACAGCCATTGCCGACCGACACAAGGATCCCGTCCGATGATGCTGAAATCCGAGGCCGAGCAGGAGGCCATCCGCCGCTGGCGCGAATTGCCCCGGCACGAGCGCAAGACGCCCGACCAGGCCGCAGCCTTCGCCCACACGCTGATGGCCGACATCGAGTTCAAGACCAGCGCCGACCGCTACGAATTCATCAAGCGCTGGCTGCAGCGCGACCTGTCGGTGCGCGGCGGTCTCTAGGCCCGCGGAACCGACCCCCGGACAAACAAAAAGCGCCTCTCGGCGCTTCTCGTTTGGCGTCTTCCGCCATCTGATTTTTGGAGCGGGCGAAGGGATTCGAACCCTCGACCCTAACCTTGGCAACGGCGGAATCGCTAAGTCTCTACAATACGTTAGAGTGTATGGCGGTACCACGCGGTGCGCGGCAATTCGGGCAATTTGGTCGCCTCGCCAGAGAGTCCGTTGCGTACTGGATGTAACCAGGACGAAGCCTTGCTTGCTGGTAGGGAACTGCCAGCACGCAACCAAGAAGTAATCCCGGGGCGTTGTCGGCGGCGCCTCGAGCTCCCTGACGCATCCGTTCAGTGGGAGTTAAGTCAGCAGGCTCCATCGTCCCGGTACACGCCGCAATCAAACGGTACCCCACTGGAGAGCCCCATGCGTTCCATGCCCCGACTGATTATCGTAGCCTCCGCCCTATTGGTCCTCGCCTCCGTCGCGACACCCGCGTTCGCGCTCTGCAAGATCGGCACACCGCACTGCATCAATCCGAATCCTGGCCCGAGCATTCCGAAGATCAACACCAATCGACTGCCAGATGCGCCTCCGGGCGACGACGACTGCAAATACTACGGCAACTGCGACGACGGTTCGCCCGAGGGGACTGGACCCGACGGAAACCCCAATGGCGGCCTTGGCAACGAGCATGGCGGTCCATGGACCCCGCCCCCGGGTGGCCCGTCGCCATTCTAACTCGGTTCTCGTTTCAGCCGGCATTTTTGCCAGCATCCAAGTGACGCTTCGAGACACGATGGCGGGCCTGCAGGGGCCTGCCGTTTCGGATTCAGCAAACGAGAAGGATCGCAACCAGACCGGCGACGACGCAGTAGATTGCGAACGGGGTGGTGAGCGTGCGGGTTTCGAAATGGCGCACCAGGAAGCTCACTGAGAGCCAGGCGCTGAGGGCGGGGAAGCCGGCGCCTGCACTGCTTCGCCCAGACCGACGCCGGTGACGAAGAGCCGCGGTCCTCGAGCACGGCAGCAGCGGGACTAGCGGTACGCGAACCGCCCACCGGACAAGAACGTCTCCAGGATCTCAACATAGGGACCTATGTCGAGCCCGGCCTCGGCCAGCCATGCGTCGTTGTAGTAGGTGTCCCCATATCGCTCGCCGCCATCACAGATCAGCGTCACTAGCGAGCCGGACTCCCCGGCCTGGCGCATTTGGTCCGCGGCCCAACACATGCCGAAGAAGTTCGTGCCGGTTGATCCGCCGACCGGCCGCGCTAGCCGCGCCGACAGCACCCGCATGGCGGCAAGCGACGCTGCGTCTGGAACCTTGATCATTTCGTCGACGACGTCAGCCATGAACGACAATTCAACGCGCGGTCGGCCAATTCCTTCTATCCGGGACGGCCGGTCGGCTTGAGCATTAGGATTGCGCTTTGACCATCCCTCAAAGAATGCGGAATATTCAACATCAGGGACGCAGAGCTTCGTCGCATGCGCGCGGTATCGAATGTAGCGCCCGATGGTTGCCGACGTCCCGCCCGTCCCGGCTCCTACGATGATCCAATGCGGAACTTGATGCGGCTCTGACTCCATCTGCCGGAAAATCGACTCGGCGATGTTGTTATTGCCCCGCCAATCGGTCGCGCGCTCAGCGTAGGTGAACTGGTCGAGATAGTGTCCGGCGGACTCGGCGGCGAGC
>JANXSI010000578.1 GCA_025352765.1 Devosia sp.
CGTCGATGCGCCAGTAGATAAGGCTCGCGAGGGCACAGGTAGCGATCGAGAACCAGAGCGCCGGCTCATGCGGGTCGAGGGCCAGCGCCAGGTGACTCTTGACCGGAGCGCCGGTGATCGAGGCCGCCATCGGGGCAACAATGAGATCGCCATAGCTCGATAGCGCAAAGACCACCGCAAAGCTGCAAAGACCGAAGGTTGCTGGTCCGATCCACAGGGCGAAACTGCCCTCATGCGGCTGCTTGGGTGTCGGCTTGAGAGCTCCCATGAAGGGCCGGATGAGAAAGACAAGCGCAACCGCTCCAAGGATGGCATTGCCGAGCACGGTCGTTACCACCGCGGCCATCGCCGAAACCGTGTCGAAGCCCAGCCCGGCATAGATTTCTTCCTTGGCGAAATACCCCAGGAACGGCGGCAGGCCGAACATCGAGATGGCTGCAAGGGCCGCGCAGATGAAGCTGATGGTCAACTGATCCCGCAGTCCGCCCAGTTCGGTGACGTCGCGCGTTCCCGTGCCGTGATCGAGCATGCCGGTGACGAGAAAGAGACCGGCCTTGTAGAGCGCATGCGCGACGAAATAGGTCGCAACCGCCATTGCACCGGTCTCAGACCCAACCCCGAGCATGAACACCAGCATTCCCAGCGACGCGACAGTGCTTTGGGCGAGCATCTGTTTGAGGTCGGTCTGTTTGAGGGCCATAAGGGCACCCCACACCAGCGTGGCGCCTCCGAAAACGCACAGCACGCCCTGCCAGAGCGCAGTCCCACTCAGGATGGGGCTGAGGCGGGCCAGCAGATAGATACCGGCCTGCACCATAGTGGCCGAGTGGAGGTAGGCCGAGACGGGCGTCGGCGCCTCCATGGCGTTGGGCAGCCAGAAATGGAACGGCACCTGTGCCGATTTGGTGAAAGCCGCGACCACGATGAAGCCGAGCACCCACGGGTAGGACCATACGGCTGCGTAGAGACCGGGAGACGCGCGAAGCGCCGAGATGTCCCAGGTCCCCGACACGGCGTGCAGGAGAACGCCGCCTGCCATCAGGGAAAGACCACCGATCGAGGTGATCACCAGAGCCTGAAATGCGGCGCGGCGCGCCGTCTCGCGCTTGCGATCGAAGCCGATCAGCAGGAAGGACGCGACGGCTGTCAGTTCCCAGAAGACGAACAGTGCCACTAGGCTGTCGGCCAGCACCAGGCCGAGCATCGCCCCCAGGAACAGCAGCATCGTCGCAAGGAACCGGTCACGACGCGGATGCTCCTTCAGATATTC
Organism: Devosia sp.; assembly: GCA_025352765.1. Classification (GTDB taxonomy): domain Bacteria; phylum Pseudomonadota; class Alphaproteobacteria; order Rhizobiales; family Devosiaceae; genus Devosia_A. The sequence goes on from JANXSI010000578.1 coordinate 1,271, forward strand.
CGCCGAATAGACGAGAATGAACGCACCAATCCCGGTGATCAACAGCGCGAAGGTCAGGCTCAGCCCGTCGACGAGCAGACGGAGGCGAAGCCCGAGGACCGGCACCCAATCCATCGCATAAGCGACGCTCCGGCCGGCGGCGACATCGGGGACGGTTGTCAGCAGGCAGAGGAAGAGTGCGACCGGGACCAACGCCAAAATCCACCCCGCCGCCCTGCCCACAAGACGCGCAACGGCTGGTGCAACCGCCGCCGCCAAGAACGGCGACAGCAGCAGGACGATAACGTAGGTGTCGAGATCGAGGGCCAGCGCCCGTCCTCCAGCGGAATCGGTTCGCAGACAGTACCGGCCACGGTCGCGGAGGGAAACGCCAATAGGCGAGCCCTGGGGCTACGCTGCGGTTTTTCGGTGCGGGTTGGCAACCTGACAACCAGCCCCTAGATAACTGCCATGACAAAAGCACCCCTCGCCCCGCCGATTGCCGAACGCCGGCAGCATGCCCTCACCCAGCACGGGGTCACGCGAGACGATCCGTACTCCTGGCTGCGGGCCGACAATTGGCAGGAGGTCATGCAGGCGCCCGAGACTCTCCCCGCCGACATCCGGCAGTACATCGAGGCCGAGAACGCCTACTTCGCCGAGGCGTTCGAGACGCCTCAGGCCGAGCTGACGGAGACGATCTACCGCGAGATCCGGGGTCGCATTAAAGAAGACGACAGCGGCATTGCCAGTCCAGACGGGCCGTTCGCCTACAACTCGCGCATGCTCGAGGGGCAACAATATCCGCTGATCGTCCGCACGCCGCGCGACGGCGGCGCCGAAACCATCATGCTCGACTGCAATGCAGAAGCCGGCGAAAGCTATTTCGGCTTTGGTGCCGCCGAGCACTCGCCCGACCATCGACTGCTGGCCTGGGCGGCCGATCGCCAGGGGTCCGAATACTATACGATCCACATCCGCGATCTTTCGACTGGCACGGACACGGGCGAAGTCATCACCGAATCCGCCGGCGACGTGACCTGGCTGCCTGACAGCAGTGGGTTCTTCTACACCGAGTTCGACGAAAGCCACCGTCCGTTCCGGGTCCGCCGGCATCGACTGGGGACACCGCAAACTGCGGACGAAATCGTCTTCGAGGAGGCCGATCCCGGGTTCTTCGTCGGCATCGGGGAAACCCTGAGCCGGAAGTTCATCACCATCGACGTGCACGACCATATGACGTCGGAGGTCTGGCTGATCGACACCGATGCTGCGGACAGCGCACCGCGGCTCGTGTCGGCGCGCCTCGCCGAGCGTGAATACGACATCGAGGAACGCGATGGGCGGCTGTACATCCTCACGAACGCCGATGGCGCCGAGGATTTCAAGGTCGTGACGGCCCCGGCGGCCGATCCGGATGCCGCGAACTGGACGGATCTCGTTCCCCATGTCCCAGGGGTGCTGATCCTCGACACGGTCGTCCTCGCCAATCATCTGGTTCGGCTGGAGCGGGTGGAGGGATTGCCGCGACTTGTGGTGCGTGACTTCCGCGACAGCCGGGAGTGGACCGTCAAGTTCGACGAGGAAGCCTATTCGCTGGGGATGTCCGCCGGCTACGAGTTCGAGACCTCGACCATCCGCCTCACCTATTCCTCGCCGACGACGCCAAACCGGACGTACGACCTCGATCTCGAAACCGGCGAGCGCACGCTGCTCAAGGAGCAGGAGGTGCCGAGCGGGCACAATCCGGCCGACTACATCACACGGCGGATTTTCGCCGACGCGGTCGACGGCGCCCGTGTGCCGATCACCCTCCTCTATCGCGCCTCCACGAAGATCGACGGGACGGCGCCTGCCCTGCTTTACGGCTACGGCGCCTACGGCATGTCGCTGCCGGCGGCGTTTTCCGTGTCGGCGCTGTCGCTGGTCGACCGCGGCTTCGTCTACGCCACGGCGCATGTGCGCGGCGGCATGGAGAAGGGCTACGCCTGGTACAAGCAGGGCCGCCACGAAACCAAGACCAACTCGTTCACCGACTTCATTGCAGCGGCGGAGACGCTGCTTGCGGAGGGCTATGCAGCACCGGGTAAGATCGTCGCCGAGGGCGGATCTGCCGGCGGCATGCTCATGGGGGCGATTGCTAACATGCGACCCGATCTCTGGGCCGGCGTCCTCGCGGTCGTGCCATTCGTCGATGTGCTCAACACCATGAGCGACGAGACGCTGCCGTTGACGCCGCCCGAGTGGCCCGAATGGGGCAATCCGATCGAGTCTAGGACCGATTTCGAGCGGATCGCCGCTTATGCTCCGTATGAGCAAATTTCATCGCAGGGATATCCGCCGATCCTAGCCCTCGCAGGGCTGACCGATCCGCGCGTCACTTACTGGGAGCCTGCCAAATGGGTGGCCAAACTCCGGGTGAGCAAGACTGACGCCAACCCGTTGTATTTGAAGACTCATATGGACGCAGGCCATGGCGGGGCATCCGGACGTTTCGACCGTCTCAAGGAGACAGCGCTCAGCTACGCTTTTGCGCTGTCGTGCGTCGGATTGGCATAAAGCTCCCATCGCCGACGTTGGCGCGGCCCCGCAAAGAGCCTATATCGACATCGCACGGTCGCGTTCGCGGCCCAAGACATCCAATAAATTGGAGCAATCCCTTATGGCCCTGACCCTTCCCCCGCTGCCC
>JANXSI010000355.1 GCA_025352765.1 Devosia sp.
TCTCGGGGGGGAGCAACGGAGGCGAAGGGGGCGAGCGCACGCACGCGCCGCCTCATGCTCAATACCGCCATCGATCTCATGCAGCGCGGCGAAACGCCGTCGGTGAGCGAGGCCGCGGAAGCGGCCGGCGTCTCGCGGGCCACCGCCTACCGCTATTTTCCGAGCCAGACCGCATTGGTCCAGTCCGTCGTCGACGAAGCGCTCGGTCCCATTCTCAACTGGAGTTCGGACTCCGAGGATGCCGCCGAGCGGGTCGATGACCTGCTGCGCTCCTCGAGCGATCGCATCGTCGAATTCGAGTCGACCTTCAAGGCCGCCCTCAAGCTCTCGCTCGAACAATGGGCGCAGGACCGTGCCGGCACGCTCGGGGCCGAGCCGGCCTTCAAGCGCGGCCATCGCGTGGAACTGCTGCAAAAGGCCATCCAGCCGCTGCGCAAGCGGCTTGGGGCCGCGCAGTTTTCGCGACTCGCAAAGGCGCTCTCGCTGACTTACGGTCTCGAAGTGCTGATCGTGCTCAAGGATCTGTGGGGTCTCGACAGCAAGGAAATGCAAAGCGTCGCCCGCTGGGCCGCCCGCTCGCTGGTGCAGGCCGCGTTGCTCGAGGCCGATGCACTCAAATCAAACGGGCGCGCCGTTGCGACGCCCGGATCACGACGGCGCAATGTCGCCACCGCAAGTTTGGCTGGGTCCTGAGGGGGACCGATGATGAGGAGTGTTACACTGCGTAGCTGACCCGAAAAGCACCGCCAAGGTGCAGGAGTCAGACGCCCAGATTCGACGAACTCACAAGGGGTTGGCAACGACCGGGAAACCGGCGCCGAGCCCCTGGTGAAGCGCCCTTAGGAGGGGACGCTGGACCGGCTGGATATCGCCGGCTCGACGAAAGGTGCAGGCGCGAAAGGGAGGACCATATGCGCGTGTCTACAAAGGGTATTGTTGCCGGTATCGCATTGATGCTGGCATCGAGCACGTCCGTGCTCGCCGAAGAGTTGACCATCTTCTGGGCCGAATGGGATCCGGCCAATTATCTGCAGCAGCTTGTCAACGAATATACCAAGGAAACCGGCGTCAAGATCACGGTCGAGACCACCCCGTGGTCCGACTTCCAGACCAAGACCTTTGCCGAGTTCAATGCTCACGGCGACGCCTACGACATGGTCGTCGGCGACAGCCAGTGGCTCGGCGCAGCCTCGACGGCCGGCCACTACGTCGAACTCACCGACTTCTTCAAGGAAAACAACGTCGGCAAGCTGATGGCCCCGGCGACCGTCAAGTACTACGCCGAGTACCCCGGCAATTCCCAGCGCTATTGGGCGATTCCGCTCGAGGGCGATGCCGTCGGCTGGGCCTACCGTAAGGACTGGTTCGAGGACCCCAAGGAGAAGGCCGCGTTCAAGGCCAAGTACGGCTACGATCTCGACGTTCCCAAGGACTGGAAGGCGCTGCGCGACATCGCGGAATTCTTCTATCGTCCTGACGAGAAGCGCTACGGCGTGGCCGTCTATACCGACAACTCCTACGACGCCATGGCGATGGGCTTTGAAAACGCCCTCTTCTCCTATGGCGGAGAGTGGGGCGACTACGGCACCTACAAGGTCGACGGCATGGTGAACGGTCCCAAGGCTGTGGCCGCGCTCGATGCCTACAAGGAGCTTTACGGCTTCGCCCCGCCGGGCTGGGCCAAGACCTTCTTCGTCGAGAACAACCAGGCGATCACCGAAGGCCTCGCGGCCATGAGCATGAACTTCTTCGCGTTCCTGCCCTCGCTGCTCAACGACAAGACCAACCCGCACGCCAAGGACACGGGCTTCTTTGCCAACCCGCCCGGACCGGGGGGCGAGCAGTTCGCCGCGCTCGGCGGCCAGGGCATCTCGATCGTGTCCTACAGCTCCAAGCAGGAAGAATCCAAGAAGTTCCTCAAGTGGTTCGTCCGCGACGACGTCCAGCAGAAATGGGCCGACCTCGGTGGCTACACGTGCTCGGCCGCCGTCCTCTCGTCCGACGCCTTCCGCAAGAAGACGCCGTATAATGAGGCGTTCTACCAGACCATGTTCAAGGTCAAGGACTTCTGGGCCGTTCCGGAATATGCGGACCTGCTGAGCCAGCTCAACACCCGCGTCTATCCCTACATCATCTCTGGTGAAGGCGGATCAGCGCAGGACGTGCTCAACGGCCTTGCTGAAGACTGGAAGGCAACCCTCGCGGCCAATGGCCACGGCGGCTGATACCTGAACCTGCGCGATTGCCGAGGGGGATGTTCCCCCTCGGTTGTTTAAGGCCATTCGGGGACAAGACCTTGACGACCATTATCACCACGCTCGATCCGCAATCGCGCGCCGCAGCCCGCGGCTGGAGCGACATGACGATCCGAAACGTCTTCGTCATCCCGACGATCGTATTCCTGATTGTCTTCAACATTTTTCCGCTGCTCTACTCGCTAGGCTTCTCGTTCACCGAGTTCCGCGCGTCGACCAACAGCGCGGCCAAGTTCGTCGGCCTCAAGAACTACGTCGATCTGCTCGCCGATCCCAATATCTGGCGCAACTTTTCGGTCACCGCCCAATACGTGATCGTCTCGGTCAGCGGGCAGCTCGTCGTCGGCTTCGGCATGGCGCTGCTGCTCAATCGCACCTTCCCGTTCAAGGGCTTCGTCACCACGCTGCTGCTGCTGCCCATGATGCTCTCGATGTCGGTCGTCGGGCTGTTCTGGAAGCTGCTCTACGATGCCAATTTCGGCATCATCAATTACGTCACCGGGCTGGGCACCTTCGAGTGGCTGTCCAACCCCAAGATGGCGCTCTATGCCATCGCCATCACCGACATCTGGATGTGGTCGCCCTTCGTCATGCTGCTGTCGCTGGCGGGGCTGAGCGCGGTGCCCAAGCACCTCTACGAAGCAGCCTCGATTGATCGCGCCGGGCGGTTCTACACCTTCTTCCGCATCACCTTGCCGCTGGTTGCGCCGATCCTGATGATTGCGGTGATCTTTCGCACCATGGAGGCCTTCAAGACCTTCGACATCGCCTACATCATGGCTAGCCAGCCGACCACGGAGGTGATCTCGATCCGGCTCTACAAAATGGCGTTCCAGGAATGGCAGACGGGTAAGTCCTGCGCACTCGCCTACATCGTTCTGATCATGGTGCTGGCGATCACCAATATCTACGTCAAATACCTCAACAAAGCCAAGGAGCGCTGAGATGGCCGTCGTTTCCTCACGCGGCCAGCGCCTCGGCAACCGTGTCGCCGTCGCCGCCGTGATCCTGCTGACGATCGTGTTCCTGTCGCCGATCTACTGGATCGCCTCGACCGCCTTCAAGCCCCGGGCCCTCGCCACCACGGCGCCGCCGACGGTGGTGTTTACGCCTGAGGTCTCGCCCTTCATCAAGCTCTTCACCAAGCCGGTGCAGCTCGATACGCCGGTGGACCAGGCCACCTACGACGCCGCGCCCTGGTGGGAGCGGATCATCTATGATGGTGGCCAGACCCTGACCCGCGACGCCGACGGAAACGTTCAGCTCTCGGGGTACCC
>JANXSI010000653.1 GCA_025352765.1 Devosia sp.
ATCAAGTGCCGACTTCAGTGCCTCGGTTCGCATGATGCGGGTGTAGTGCTCGCCGTGGTCGAATGGATTGATCCCTTGCCGGCGGCCGTCTTCATTGGCGTAGACGATAAGGTCAAGTCCATGGTCGCGTGCGAAGGCATCGCGGAATTCGAGCAGGGATTGGAATTCCCATGTTGAATCCACGTGGAGAAGCGGAAACGGTGGCTTGCTCGGGTAAAACGCGCGTAGGGCCAGATGCGCCATCACAGTAGAGTCCTTGCCCGCCGAAAACAGCATTACGGGGTTGCGTGCCTCAGCGACCGCCTCACGCAAGGTATGAATGGACTCTGATTCCAGGGCACTAAAGTGCGATGGGGTCATTGGTGATGACTGGACGCTGACAGAACCCTCGACATGAGTTTCTCCGGCCATGGCTCAGACTGCCACTTTCATCATCGCTACCTGCTCGGAGGCGCTGCTCATCGGAGCCCACTCACCGCCACCCGAGTAACGCCATGCAATGAGTCCTTCCTCGTTAAGAGCAAAGAGGTGTAGCCAGCGATTGTCAAAAAGCGCGCGCACGTTTGCGTGGCGGCCGAGAATGTCCGCTATCGCCTCACGGGGCGCCTCGATGCATACCGAGAGACGCAACGGCTCGTGCGCGTAGCTCTCGCCGTCATGGACCGACTGCCAAGGCAGGCCGGCCCGTAAAAGACCTCCGTTGCCCTCCACGACGCCGATACCGCCGGTGACGTTGTGGAGGAGCTTGTTGCCGCCTCCGAAAACGTGTGGCGCGACGGTAGATCCGTAATATTGCAGGCTGATCCAGCTGGCGACAACGACAGGCGCGGTGAGGATCAGCTCCAGAACGCCGAAATTCTTGTCTTGCTTCCAGTTGTAATCGTGAAGGAAGGCACGACCCTCGAGGTTCTTGCCAACGGTGCGTGTCCGAGGTGCAGCGATGAACGCTTTGCATCCAGCGAGTCCCCATTCGGGCCGCGTCTCGGACCAGTTCCGGCTGCGCTGTGCGACCGCCGCTTCGTTTCCCGCCCGCGGCAGCCGGAGCGCCCGTTCGCCGCGTGCAAGCTTGCCTGCTGCAGCGAGCCAAGTTGCAGCTTGGCCGATATCATTCTTGCGCGCCGTGGAGGGAGAGTCTTCGGCAAAGAGAGTGACCTGATCCGTCGTCGTGTCGTGAAGCGCTGCAAGAAACAGAGTATCCACAGGGATAGCGATCCCGTGTGATGCAAGCTCCGCCCTCACCTCAGAGTCATTGAGGAGCAAAGCGAGGAGGCGGGCATTTACTTCCCCCGAATAGCCGCCGCACGCTCCGCAATGAAGGGCACTGACATGGGGATTGTTGGCAACATTTGCGCCGTGTCCCACAAGCATGACGAGCCGTGCGAAACTGGTGGTCAACGACATGGCCCGCAGAATTGCCTCGGCAGCTTTGGTCCGAGTGTCCAAATCCAGGGCTGGGTCGAGCCGCGGCGCTGGGTCGTTTGGTCTCGGCGCGCTGCGAAGCCCAAAAGTATCGCTCATCAGCTTTCCAACATAGATCGGACCTGTCGCCTCGACGAAGGCGAATGACGACACCGCCGCGAGCTTGAACCGACCCCAGGCGCGCGAGGCTCGAGCCTTGATCCTCGCCCGGCGATCAGCCGTCGCGAGGTCAGGTCCTCCGGAACGAGAACTCATTGCGGGGTTAAGTAGGACGGGAAGCCGCAGTTCCTCGACGTCTGAGGCAAAACGACGATGGGCCGTGGTGAGACCAAAGAAGCCGGCGAATCCGATCGTCTGGATCTTCGGGTTGACGCTCTCAAGCGCGCGGCGGAAGACTTCGGAGCGAACGTCGATACAGAACGCGGCCTGCAGCAGAGGTCGATCGCGGTCTGGTCCCGCAGCGGGCTCGGCCAGAGTCGAGGCGAGGGCCCGCTGAGCTGAGCGCTCTGCCGCCTCCTGGAGGATCATGTCGGTCACATGGTGGAGGGTCGGTTCGACGGAGGCGGCGTGCGCTTCTCTCACACTCGTCCATTCCTCAGCGATTTTCGGCCCGTAGCGAAGGAACAGGGCCTCTTCCCAGATCAAGCGAATTGCAAGAAAGTCGGTCACCGTCTGAT
>JANXSI010000674.1 GCA_025352765.1 Devosia sp.
AGCGGAGGGTCGCTTTGTCGTTGAAACCGATGCCGGGCCGTTCCCGGCACGGCTACGTGCGCCCGAGGCGTAGCGGGTGGTCGGCCGTCAGCCGGTCCGGCGCTGGGCCGTTTCCTTGGCCCGCCGCAGGGTGTCGGCATATTCGAGATTGAAGCGGATCTCGGCCATCTTGAGCGCCGCATCGAGCCGCGCCGAAACGATCGCGTCGGCGGGGGCGGCGCGCAACTGCTGCAACAGCCGCTCGATGTGGATTTCGAGCGCCTGCCCGGTCTGCGTCCACACCTGCTCGAACAGCGCGTTGAGCGCCAGCGAATCGCGGGCTTCGCGCACCGCGGCGAGGAGATACATGCCGTTGAGCGCCGAGAGGACCTGGTCGCTGTCGAGCCGGTCGGTCCCCTCGCGCTTGCGCAGCGCCATGTTGAGATCGGGAGCGACGTCGCGCAGCTTGGGCTCGATGCGCTCCGAAATGGTCTTGGTGAGACCAGCGCAGACGGCCGCCCAGCGGCCGTTGCGGCCCAGTTCGACATAGGTGGTGAGCGCCCGGATGAGGCGATGGAACCGGTCGACCGAGCGGCAGATCAGGTCCATGTCGCCGAACGTTCCTGCCTGCGTCAGCGGCGCGATCTGGTTCTGGGCATGAGCGAGCAGTGCGTCGACCATCGGCGCGAAGCCAGCGCGCTGCAGCGCCGCTTCGGTCTCGCCGCCGGCAATGCGGATGGCGGCGGTGATCAGGCGGGAGGGGTTGGCGACCTGACCGACGGCGGCCTGCATCAGGAGCGACGCCACCGCCTTGTCGTTGAACGGCATCGATTGCAGCGCCAGCGCCAGGGGCGCGTCGCTTTCCATCGCATTGGCGGCGCGGCCGAAGCTCACGGCCTTTTCCAGCAGCGCCCGGCAGCGCAGCGCGTTGAGCACGATCGGCAGGCGCTCGACATTGGCGGCGCCCTCGAGCTGGATCTGCAGCTTTCGCCCGAGTTCGGTGTTGGACTGCGCGTCGGCAACCGCCCGGCGGGCCCGCGTCAGCAGTTCGGGCATCAGCGACTCGACGGCCGCGACGCTCTCGGGGCTGTCCTCGACTTCGGCCAGGTCGATCAGGTCGGAGGCGACGTCCCGCGCCATCCAGGTCCAGGCCGCCATCGCTGCCCTGCTCGGGATGGCACCGTCGAAGACGAATTCCACCGGACTCGCGACGACAACTGCGTCAATTATGCCCAGGAACGGGCGACCGGCCTGGCGCCGCCCAGCGGTCTTTGAGCGGTCGGCGGACGCCGCATTGATCGAAGGGGCTTGAGGCATCGTTACCATTGGACAGAGTCACTCAGGCGGCAACTCTATAGGTCCTTGGTAAACAAAGGTTTCCCGTCGCCGGGATGCCGGTCAGCCGGCCTTGGTGGCGCTGACCGTCCAGCTGCCGTCGGCCTCGCGGCACGCGGTGCCCTTTTTGACGTAGTCCTGAGCGGCGATGGTGATGGTGTTGGTAAAGTCGCGGCAGTCGATGAGGTTGACGCGCACATACGGGCCGACGCTGACGGCGCCGCTCTGGCCCTTGTCGCCCTGCCAGTTGCGCGGCGCGCCGACGCGGCCGAACTGCAGCGCGTTGAACTGCGCGCCTGCAACCTCGGCCTTGGATTTGGCGCCGAGCATGCCGTAGCCCGTCGGGTCGGTAAACGCCGTCACGTCGGTGGTCGCGGCGGCCGTCGACACGGTCTGGGCCGGGGCCTGCAGCACGGTCGGATCGACCGGCGCCACGGTCTCGGTGGTCGCCACCGGCGTCATCTGCGGCGTCGTCGCGCAGGCTGCCAGCGCAAAGGCGGGAAGGACGAGGAGGGCGCGGTAGATCTTGTGCATGCTGGACCCGATTTCTTGGCTTTCGACCTCAGCCGCATAACTGCGGCGGAGTTAAGTCAGCTCCGGACCAGGCCGCCGACTTTCGCCGCTGGCAGCCTGAGTTCGGCGAGCAGGCCGCCCAGAACCGAGCGCTTCAATTGCAAACTGCCACCATAGACGTCAACCAGTTCCTTGACGATATCGAGCCCCAGACCGCTGCCGGGCGTTTTCTCGTCGAGACGGACACCGCGGCGCAACACTTTTTGCGCTTCTTCCTCGGTCAGCCCCGGGCCGTCGTCGTCGATGCGGATGACGAGAAAGGCGGCCTTGGGAGTCCGCTCGGCGGCCATGGTCACGGCAATGCTGCCATGGCTGAACTTGCAGGCGTTATCGAGCAGATTGCCGACCATTTCCTCGAGGTCGCTCTCGTCGCCGCGGAACCAGGGCAGCGAGGCATCTGGCCGCTTGAAGGCGATGGTGACGTTCTGGTTGAGCTTTTGCATCACCCTCACCAGGCGCAGCATCACCATGGTGGCATCGGCGCGCTTGCCGACGACGGCGCTCCGCGCCGCGATCCGGGCGCGGTCGAGATAGGTGGTCACCAACTGGGTCATCTTGTCCGATTCGGCGGTGACGACCTTGGCGAGGGCATTGCTCTTGGCCGCCGCAGAGGCTTCGTTGCGCAGCACGGCGAGCGGCGTTTTCAGCCCGTGGGCGAGATTGCCCACCTGGTTGCGCGCCCGCTCGAGGATCTGCGTGTTGGAGCGCAGCAGCTCGTTGACCTCCTCGGCCAGCGGCGCGATCTCGCGCGGATAAGTGCCGGTGATCTCCTGCGCCTCGCCCTCGCGAACCTTTTCGATTGCCCGGCCGAGCCGGTCGAGCGGCCGCAACGCCAGCCGCGCAACGATGCCGCTCATGATGGCGAGCGCCACCCCCACGGCCGTCAGCACCGTCAGCGTCTGGCCGCGGAACTGGCCGACGAGGGCGAGATTGTCGTCGAGATTGCCGGTGACGGTGATGTGGAGCGGCCGGCCATTGCTGGTCGAGGCGCGCTCGATGGCGCGGATGCGGTTGCCCGATTCGTCCGAGAGGATCTCGCTGCGGTAATTGTCGGTGTCGAAATCGCCCGACAAGACGGGGGGCACGCTGCCGACCGCCGAGCGCGAGGTCGCGAGCACGTCGCCGAACTCGTTGCGGATCACCCAGTACCAGCCGGTCGAGGCCCGGGCGAAGCGCGGGTCCTGCACGGCCACGTCGGAAAACGTCGGCTGGGTCGAATCGAGCGTGCCGCTTGCGATGGCGTCGATGTTGAATTTCAGCTGGTTGATGAGGCTGCTGTCGAGGGCCCGCGAATAGAGGTCAGTGAGCAGAAAGCCGGTGCCGACCAGCGCCAGGATCAGCCAGACCGCCGACAGCCAGACGAGCGAGAAGGCGATCGAGCCCTTTCTCACGTCACTCTTCTAGGATCTGGTAGCCGAGCCCGCGCACGGTGTGGATCACCTCTTCGGGCAGCTTCTTGCGCAGCCGGCCGACGAACACCTCGATGGTGTTCGAGTCGCGATCGAAATCCTGGTCGTAGAGGTGCTCGGTGAGCTCGGTGCGCGACACCACCTTGCCCTTGTGATGCATGAGGTAGCTGAGGAGCCGCAGTTCGTGGCTGGTGAGCTTGATTGCCTGCCCGTCGACGGTGACCTTGCCGGCCTTGACGTCGAGGCGAACCGGACCGGCGGTGATCTCGTTGGAGGCATGTCCCGCAGCGCGGCGGACCAGCGCCCGAAGCCGCGCCAGCAGTTCTTCCATGTGGAACGGCTTTGCCAGGTAATCGTCGGCGCCGGCGTCGATTCCCTGCACCTTGTCGCTCCAGCGGTCGCGGGCGGTGAGTAGCAGCACGGGCATGGATTTGCCGGCCCGGCGCCATTCCTCGAGCACCGAGAGCCCGTCCATCTGCGGCAGGCCGATGTCGAGCACCACGGCGTCATAGGGCTCAGTATCGCCGAGGTAGTGGCCTTCCTCGCCGTCTAGCGCCACGTCCACGGCGTAGCCGCCCTCGGTCAGGGCGTCCTTAATCTGCCGGTTCAGCGTGGCGTCGTCTTCGACTACGAGGATGCGCATGGCTTGGTCCTTCCCGGAGACTCAGAAACCTCAGTTGCCGCCATCGACGGCGTTGAGCACGACCTTCTTGGCTTCGCCGCTCGGTGAGACGATGTTCACGTTATAGTACGGGGTGCCAGCCACGACACAGACGCGCACGTCGGAAACCTCCTGGTAACTGGAGATTCCCGCAATTTTCTTGATCTTGGGCCAGCTTTTGATCTGGCCGGACTCGATCTGGGCCTGAATTTCCTGGTCGGAGAGGCAATCTCCGCCCGGCGCAGCCCCGACCGGTATGGCCGCCGCGAGCAAAAGGCCCGCCACGGTCGTCAGCGCGATCAAAATGGTTCGGAACGATGTCATAGACGCATAGATAGTGGCGAAGGGCTGAATGGCAAATGAATAGGTTCGGCTGCCGAAGCCTGGCAAGCGTCGCTCTCAGAACCAGGCTCACTCGCCTGTTGAGAACGACGCTTGACGCCGGCGTGTTCAGCAAACGCCGCGGCTTGCCGACTAGCCATACCACCCGAGGACGGGGTGCGCATCCACCGGAAGGCCGCCTCCGGCACCGTCGACCTTAGCTACCCGTCTTCAGGCCCCGCCGCAGGAACAGGAACGCCAGGGCCTCGATGACGAAGTTGCCCGGCGCCTGCCAGGTGAAACTGGGGATGTCGGCGCCGACGAGGCCGGCAATGCCGGTCAGTATCATGACGGTGGCAACGATGTAGGTCTTGTAGTCGGAGAGAAAAGTCATCCTGAATCCTTTCAGGTGGGAGATGAACAGCGCGATGGCCTGCCGCCGCAGCAGCCTGGCGACGAGGTCGGGAAGTGGGTGGGGCCGCGTCGCGAGGCCCAGCCGCTGCAGCGGCGCGGCGTCGCCGGCGGATCGACCGCCACGACGATCCGGCCCGGCTCCGCGCCGTCGGCCGCCCGGAACATCTCGCGCCGCCACAGCGACCCCCGGCAAGTCGTCGATCAGTTGACCCTCGGGTTCCTGCCGCCCGAGCACCGTGCTCTGGTAGCGCGCCACGACGGCGCTCAGGAATGTCGGCGCCAGGTGCTTGCTGTTGGTTGCCGTCGGCATCTTCGTCGCCACGGTCGTCGGCTCGGCCCACAACCGCTTCAGTAACTCGTCGGCCACGGCGTCGTCGTCGCCAATTGCCGCGGCAGCGCCCCGAGCCTGAGCCCGAACTGAAGCATGCCCCAGCCCCCCTCGACATGCGGCCATTTCCCACTTCATCGCACCACGCCGCGGCGAATTGCGGTCCACGGAACCGCTCCGGATCGTTGGCTCCGGCAACATGCCCTCGAAGCCGTTGGGCCAGTAGAGCGTTGCTTCACTTAGCTTCGGCCGTTCGTCCGGCGGCGTCACCGCCATGAGGCCGTTCGGCCCGCGGACCATTGCAGCGATCGCCTCGGTGATCGATTCCCCAACCAGCGCGATCGGGCCGATCTTTTGGGACGCCAGCCCCCGCCCCCACTCGGCCCCGGCCATCGTCTTGCCGGCGCCGCGTCCGCCCATCAGCAAAGGTGACCCAGTCGCCCGGCGGCGGCAGTTGCTGCTTTCCAGTCGAAGTAGATCTTCGCGCATTCGGCGTCGGACAGCCGCTTGACCCAGCCTTCTTCGTCATCCCCGCTTCAGCTCTTGGATCCGGGCCACCAGCTTGCTGCGGATATCGTTCATCTGCTTGCTCTGTCGGGCGTCGTGGCCGCGTTGGTCGCCGTTTCGATCTCGATCAAGCTTTCACATCGAGCGCACCAGTTGCCCCAAAACCGCCGCCTCGGATCGCCTGCTTTTTCCATGTTCGTCTCGAGTTTGAGGATCATCTGCTCCGAGCAGCTGGAACAGGCGCTTGAACAGGGTTTTCCGGGAGAGCGGCTGCCGCTTGCTAGGCGTCCAGTTTAGTTCACGGCGGGCATGATTGAATTCGCCCTGCGCGAGATCGTGCTTCTACAAGATCTCGCGCAGCTTCAGCGCCGTGCCGCGATAGCCGGAGAGCACCGCATCCCAAAACGCAGCCGGCCGATCGGCCAATCGGCTCTCAGCCATCTGGTGCCCCCTTCGATTGTCGAGATGTCGCAGTGAGGACCCTTCTCCCGCATGCAGGGGAAGGTGGCCCCGCAGGCGACGGAAGGGGGGAGCGGCTTTGCACAGGGTTCGCGGCTCGCCCCTCCACCACCCTGCGCGTGGTCCCCCTCCCCCCGCAGGCCTGAGAGGACGCGACTACATCGTAAGGGGGAATGGTTCGATTCTAGCTGAGGCCCCGCCTCATGGCCCATTTCTGCGACCGTAGCCAAAACATGCTCCCCCTGCGTCACACATCGATAAGTCCAGCGAAAAATCGACCAAAGCCCCGGCTGCCGGGGGATTGCGGCGCAGGCGGCGTGTCACTTAAGCTTTCCGCCGGGGTGCTCCGGAGAGCAAAATGATCAGATCGATTCCGCGCGGCGTGCCGATCGCCGCTTTGCTGGCGGTGCTTGTCATCGGACCGGCTTTCGCCCAGTCCACATCGCTGCCGCCCATGGAAACGTCTTCCGTGCCGGACGCTTCGGCGCCGGTCTCGACCGTGCCCGAGGAGCTGCAGGGGATGATCGGTGATTTCGTCCTCGAGCAGGAAGACGAGAGCCGGCCCAAATGCGCGCTGAGGCTGACCGACCAGGAGGCGATCGGCGGCTGGGCGGTCGAGGTCCCGGAGGCCTGCCCGGCCCCCTACCCGGCGGCCGATTCGCTCACAGCCTGGAACATCGACCCCAATGACGGCTCGGTGATCCTGCTCGATGCCGAGCGGCACGTGACGCTCAGGTTATTCGAGGACGAGGACGGGCTCTACGACACCGACCCAAACGTCACGCCGCGCTTCTATCTGCTCTCGCCCTACGACGAGGACGGAGCCGGCGGCGAGGCCGATTCCGACTGAACATGCAGCGGGCACTTGCGGGGTGCCACGGCCGCTGTTGATGGTGACCTCTGGGTACGATGCGGAACATTCGCCCACGCGGCCCGTTGCTAGACGCAGCAACAGGAGCAGCGTCATGGGTTTCGACCAGTATCACGAGCCGCCGGAAGAGCTTTCGCAGGAGATGCGCACCTTCGCGCGGATGATCACGTCGCTGATTGAGGAGGCCGAGGCGATCGGCTGGTACGAACAGCGCATCTCGCTTGAAAAGGACTCCGAGGCGGTCGCCATCATGCAGAACGCCCAGAAGGAGGAGTTCAAGCATTTCGGCATGGACCTCGAATTCCTGCTGCGCCGCCGCCCGGTCTGGCGAAACGAACTGCAGCAGATCCTGTTCACCACCGGCAACATCGTCGAAGCCGGCGAGAAGGCCGAAGGCAGCGTCTAGGGCTTCTGCCTCCCCTCACGCCTCTTGGGAGAGGTCGCGCGCAGCGCCGGCTGAGGGTCTCGCGCAGCGCGCGGGCTAAAGCTCCTCTGGCGGCTCCCATTCGGGCCAGTCGGCGACGTGGTCCTCCCACTCGCCGGGTCGCACTTCCGTCTCGGCCACGGTTTTGCCGCGCACCGAGACGCCCGCTTCGACCACCGTGTTAGCGTCGCCCGAGATCAGCGGGTGCCACCAGGCAAGGCCCCTGCCCTCGGCGATCCGGCGGTAGGCGCAGCTCTTGGGGATCCACTCGATGGTGCGGACATTCTCGGGCGTGAGCTTGATGCAGTCCTTCACCTTCTCCTGCCGGTTCGGATAGTCCGAGCAGCGGCAGGACTGGCCGTCGAGCAGCTGGCAGCGCACGTCCGAGCGGTAGATTTCGCCGCTGTCCTCGTCTTCGAGCTTCATCAGGCAGCAGCGGCCGCAGCCGTCGCAGAGCGCTTCCCACTCCGGCACGGTCATCTCTTCGAGCGTCTTGTCGTCCCAGAAGGCCATACCTTCGCCTCTGTTCAAGGGGATTTCACTTGTCCCGGATAGATAGACTATCCTACCACCGGTCAAAGACTTTCCGCGGGGGCGTCCGTTGCAGGACCCGT
>JANXSI010000019.1 GCA_025352765.1 Devosia sp.
CCGAAAGAGCGGAGAAACTGACCGGCCACCTAAGACCCCCCTTGAGATACGATTTATTCGGCTTTTGCGGTCCGCGGGCGGTGTCAAATAGGCGGCATAGGAAACGCCGCCCCGACTCAACCCTGGGGCGCTGAAGTAGGCTTGACCTAAATCACATCGGGCCAGCCAACGCAATTCCGCCACGGCGGCGCCCCATGCGTCAAAAAGCACCGTAAAGGGCCCGAAACACGCCTCAAGCACGCCTTGATTGTCCGCGCTCTATCGGCTTAGCGGTTGCCAGCGGCAAAGGCCGCGGATAACTAGTCGAGGGTCACGTTAATGACCTCGGCGGCAAGGAGAACACCTCAGTGATGTCCCGGATTTTCTGCCGTCTGGTCCTGTTGGCGGCCAGTCTCGTGGCGCTTGGTGGCGTTGCGCCGGCGATGGCCCAGGGCGTGGTAAAGGCCCAGTACGGCGACTGGCAGATGAGCTGCGATACGCCGCCCGGCGCAAGCTTCGAGCAGTGCGCGATCATCCAGAACGTGACCGCCGAGGACCAGCCCAATGTGGGGCTCAGTGTCATCGTGCTGAAGACGGCCGATCAGAAGGCCCGGCTGCTGCGGGTGCTGGCACCGCTGGGCGTGCTGCTGCCCAATGGGCTCGGGCTCAACATCGACGGCACCGACATGGGGCGCGTGGCGTTCGTGCGCTGCCTGCCCAACGGCTGCGTCGCCGAAGTTGTGATGGACGATGCCCTGCTCAAGCAGCTCTCGACCGGCAAATCGGCGATCTTCGTGGTGTTCAAGACGCCAGAGGAAGGCATCGGCATTCCGGTGTCGCTCAAGGGCTTTGCCGACGGCTTCAAGCAGCTCCCCTAAGCGCAACAAAAAAGCCGGACCCGAGGGTCCGGCAGTCATCAGGAAACAGGTGGACGGGCGTCCACCACGCATGGCGCAAACCCTAGGGATTGAGCCAATCGCGGGAGCTGACGGCCCGGCGGGCGGCCAGCGATTTGGAATGCGGCGCGCCGTTGGCGACCTCGAACAGGTCCTGCCGGCTGATGCCGAGGTCAGCGAGGCGGTGGTCGTCCATCTCCATCAGGTTGTTGAGCACCATCCGCCGGGCGCGATCGGCCCGGGCTTTGGCGAACCAGGCGACAACGGCCCGAACCGGGTTGTTTGAGACGGCGGCGGCGCGTGGCCGCTCACCCGAAAGCACGAGCGCCATGGAACTTCTCCAAAACTGGTGTGATCCGGCCGGCTGGCCGGGAACGATGATCGTCGATCACCGATGAACCGAAACTAGGCTCTGGACAGCCATTCGTCTAACAAATAGATTTCATCCTCATCATCAAATCCAGTGATGGAGATTCCGGTGTCTGCGCCTCTCGATCTCGACCAGTTGCAGAGCTTCTGCGCCATTGCCGACTGCGGCAGCTTCACCGAGGCGGCGCGGCGGGTGAACAAGACCCAGTCGGCGGTGTCGATGCAGATCAAGCGGCTGGAGGAGCGGCTCGGCCGCGCGCTGCTGACGCGCGACGGACGCGGCGTCAAACTCACCCAGCACGGCGAGGGCCTCTACTCCAGGGCCCGCAAGATGCTGAAGATCAACGCCGAGATCATGGACGATTTCTCCGACGAGGATCTCGCCGGCGCCATCCGCTTCGGCCTCCCGGACGACTATGCGGTGCGGCTCTTGCCGGTGATCCTGTCGAGCTTCCAGAAGACCCATCCTCGCATCATCATCGACGTGCGCTGCGCACCGTCGGAAGAGCTGATCGAGGGCATGAAGCGCGGCAAGTTCGACCTTGTGGTGTTCACGCAGGGCACCAGCAAGGAATATGGCGAGCTGTTCCGCACCGAGCCGATGTTCTGGGTTGCAGCCCAGGGCGGCCAGGCGCTGCACATGGATCCGCTGCCGATCGCCGGCGGCCAGCCCTGCCGCTGGAAGGACATGGCGACCGAGGCGCTCGACCGGATCGGACGCGACTACCGGGTCGCCTATACTTCGTCGAACGCGCTCGCCATCGCCAGCGCCGTGCTGACCGACCTCGCGGTCGGCTTTTTGCCCGAAAGCGCCCTGCAGCCGGGGATGCTGGCGATCGCCGAGGACCGCAACCTGCCGCGGCTGCGCGACGCCGAGATCGCGCTGATGCGGGCAAGCCATGCCTATGGCGGGATCTTCGACGCGCTGGCCCGGCATATCGTCACCTCGATGGGCAATCTCGACGTGAAGGAACCGCTGCCGATCGCGGCCGAATAGGGCTCGGTGGTCCGGAGCGCAGAAAGCGTCGTTCATGACACTGGGGGTACAAGCGCGATCAAGCGCCCCGCAAGCAATGGCCCTAAAGCACCGAGAAATGGCCTTGCGAGACACAAGGAATGGCGAAGCGATGACGATGGTGACGATGATCGAGGCCAAGGGCCTCAAACGCACCTACACGGCCCGCGGTAAACAGATCGAAGCCGTCCGCGGCATCGACCTGACGGTGCGCGCCGGCGAGATCGTCGGCTTCCTCGGACCCAATGGCGCCGGCAAGACGACGACGCTGAAGATGCTGTGCACCCTGCTCGCCCCGACCGGCGGCAGCGCCATCGTCGCGGGCAGCGATCTCAGGACCGATGCGGTCGGGGTGCGGCGGAAGATCGGCTATGTCAGCCAGGCCGGCTCGACCTCGCCGGAAGCGGTGGTCGGGGACGAGATCATCAGTCACGCCCAGCTCTACGGCATCGACCGCGCCACCGCCAAGGCGCGCGGCCAGGAGCTGCTGGCCGCGCTCGACCTCTCCGATGTCTGGGCCCGCACGTGTGGCTCGCTGTCGGGCGGCCAACGGCGGCGGCTCGATATCGTGATGGGGCTGATCCACAAGCCAGAACTGGTGTTTCTCGACGAGCCCTCGACCGGGCTCGACCCGCAGAGCCGGGCGAACCTCTGGAAGCACATCCGCTCGCTGCGCGACACGCTGGGAACCACGGTGTTCCTCACCACCCACTACATGGACGAGGCGGATTCGCTCAGTGACCGCATCCTTATCATCGACAACGGGACGATCGTTGCCGAGGGCACGCCGGCGGACCTCAAGAAGCGGGTCTCGGGCGATGCCATCACCCTGACGCTGCGCAACGAAGCCGACGCGGCGCGTGCCGGCGGCATCGCGGCGGCGCTCGAGGGCGCGGACGAGCCGGCGATCGACGCGCATGTGGTGCGGCTGCACGTGCCCGACGGCGCGCGGGCGCTGCCGGTGCTGCTGGCCGAGCTGACCCGCGCCGGCATCGATGCGATCGGCGTCGATGTCAACCGCCCGACGCTGGACGACGTGTTCCTGACGCTGACCGGACGGAGCCTGAGGGATTGAGCGAAGGGACTCGCAGTCGGGTCACCTCCCCCCTTGCGGGGGAGGAAGCGAGATAGGACTTAGCCCTTCGCTAAGTCCGTACATCGAGCAGGAAGGGGGGACGCAGTCGGCAGTGGGCGTGCCTCGCCCCCCACCCTAGCTCAGCTAGCGGACCTGCCGGTCCGAGCTGCGCTGCCCTCCCCGCAAGGGGAGGGTAGGAAGAACAGTGAGACAAGGAACGAGAATGACATTCTTTCGGAATACCTGGATCATTTTCCTCCGCTCGATGCGGCTGTCGCTCAGGCAGCCGCTGTGGGTGCTGATCGGGCTGTTGCAGCCGATCCTTTACCTCACGTTGTTCGGGCCGTTGCTGCAGAACATCGCGGCCACCTCGGGCTTTCAGGGCGACGCCTGGCAGGTGTTCGTGCCGGGGCTGCTGGTGCAACTGGGCATCTTCGGTGGACTGTTCGTCGGCTTCGGCATCATCGCCGAAATCCGCTCAGGCGTCATCGACAGGCAGCTGGTGACGCCGGCGGCGCGGGCCTCGATCGTTGCCGGTCGGACACTGCGCGATGTGGTGGTGATCACGGTGCAGGGGATCGTGCTGGTCGGCGCGGCGTTCTTGCTCGGCCTGCGCGTGCCGGTTGCGGCGCTGCTGATCGCGCTGGTCCTGGTGGCGCTGCTCGGCGCGGCGTTCTCGTTCATCTCCAACGCCATCGGCATCGCCACCAAGAGCGAGGATGCGCTAGCGCCGCTGGTCAACACGCTGGCGCTGCCGATCCTCTTGCTCTCGGGCATTCTGTTGCCGATGAACCTCGCCCCGCAATGGCTGCAGATCGTTTCGAACTTCAATCCGTTCAAGCACATCGTCGAAGCGCTGCGCGCCGTGTTCCGCAGCGATTTTGCCAACCCGATCGTCTGGATCGGGATTTTACTGGCTGTGATTTTGGTGGGGCTGGGGGCGTGGATGGGATCAAGGACGCTGACGGCGCAGACGAAGTAGATTTGGCAGTCAGCACTCCCTTCTCCCGCCTGCGGGGGAAGGTGGCGCGGAGCGCCGGAAGGGGGGGCGGCACCACCGCGCAAGCGGCTCCCCCCTCCACCAGCCTTCGGCTGGTCCCCCTCCCCCGCAGGCGGGAGAGGATTCCCGACTGCTAAATCTCGGCTTCGTCGAACACCTTCGTCAGATCGCCGTTCCATTCGCCGTGGTATTTGTCGAGCCAGCGCTCGGCCTGGGTCTTGCCCAGCGCCAGCGTCTCCTCTAGCGGGGCGAGGAACTGTTCTTCGCCGAGCCCCCTGCCCTTGAGGCCGCGCCTGGCGAGCGCCACGATCTCGGCGGCGATATCGGCCACGGTGCCGCTGCGGAACTTCGTCTTGATCGCGGTCTTCGGCACTTCGTCGCGCAGCGTCTGGCGCTCGGCGTTGGTCCAGTCCTTGACCAACTGCCAGGCGTCTTCGAGCACGGCCGCATCGTAGAGCAGGCCGACCCAGAGCGCTGGGAGCGCCACGACGTGGTCGCGGTTGCCCATGTCGGCGCCGCGCATTTCGAGGAACTGTTTCAGGCGCACTTCGGGGAAGAGCGTCGAGAGGTGGTCTTCCCAATCCTTGATCGTCGGCTTTTCGCCCGGCAGTTGCGTCAGCTCGCCGCGCATGAAGGCGCGGAAGCTTTCGCCGGCGACGTTGACGTATTCATGGTTGCGAATGACGAAGTACATCGGCACGTCGAGCGCGTGCTCGGCATAGCGGTCGAAGCCGAAATCGTCGTCGAAGACGAAGGGCAGCATGCCCGCGCGGGCGTTGTCGGTGTTGAGCCAGATGTGCGAGCGGAAGCTCAGATAGCCAGAGGGCTTGCCGTCGACGAACGGGGAATTGGCAAACAGCGCCGTGACGATCGGCTGGAGCGCGATGGACACCCGCATCTTCTTGACCATGTCGGCTTCGTCGGAGAAGTCGAGGTTCGCCTGCACGGTGCAGGAGCGGTACATCATCGAGGTGCCGAGCGTTCCGACCCTATCCATGTAGGGGGTCATGATGCCGTAGCGCGATTTCGGCATCTTTCGGATTTCGGCAACCGACCAGAGCGGGGTGACGCCGAGGCTCAGGAAATGGATGTTGAGCGGGCCGCCGACGGCATGGCAATCGGCGAGGTGCGCATCGAGCTCGGCAGCGGCGTCGTGGATATTGCCATGCGGTGCGCCCGAGAGCTCGAACTGGCCGCCCGGCTCGAGCGAGATGCCGCCCACCGGGCCGTCATTGCGGAGGCCGATCGGGTTGCGCTTGTCGGAGAAATACTCCCAGCCGGTGCGGGCCCGCACTCCGGCCAGCAGCGCATGGATGCCGTCGTCGCCCTCATAGGGCACCGGCCGCAGCGGGTTCTTCCGGTAGACGTGCTTTTCGTGCTCGGTGCCGACGCGCCATTCGGATTTCGGCTTGCCGCCCCTCGACATGGCCTCGATCATTTCGGCGCGCGAGGTGAGCAGCGGCGAGAATTCAGCGCCGGCCATGGGGACTCCCGGAAGGCTTTTGTGGTCTGTTTGTCCGGACAAAAGCCGGTTTTGCGGGACAATAGTCAGCGGCGATCCGAAAGCAATCTCTTTATCGCCAATCGCCGATGATTGACTGGACGAGCGTCAGCGCCGCGACGGCGGCCGTATCGGCGCGGAGGATGCGCGGGCCGAGGCTGATGGGAACGACGAAGTCCTGCTCCAGCAGCAATTCACGCTCGGCGTCGGAAAAGCCGCCCTCGGGACCGATCAGGATACCGACCGGCAGGCCGTTGAGCCAGCCGATCTGGTCGACGGGGGAACTGGACGCCGCGACCTCGTCGGCAAACAGCAGGCGGCGGAGGCCCTGCGTCGCGCGCCAATGCTCGAGCAGCGGGCGGAGTTCGATTTCGGGTTCCACCACCGGCAGGCTCAGCACTTCGCATTGCTCGGCCGCCTCGAGCACATAGGCCTCGAGCTTGTCCGCCTTGAGCTTTCGCACCTGGGTGTATTCGGTCAGCACCGGCTGGATCATACCGGCGCCCATCTCGGTCGCCTTCTGCACCAGATAGTCGAGGCGGCCGACCTTCAGCGGGGCAAACCCGAACCAGACGTCGGATTTTTCGCTCTGATGGGCGACCTGGACGATGATTTCGAGGGTCGCGCCCTTCTTGCGGGCGTCGGCGAGACGGCTGAGCCAGGCGCCGTCGCGGCCGTTGAAGGCGACCACCGAGACCCCGGGCTTCAGCCTCAGCACATTGACCAGATGGTTGGCGGCGTCCGGTCCGAGCTCGACGGCAGCGCCGGCGCTGAGCGCCGGCTCGACATACACTCGCGGAAAGGCCTTGTAGGCGCGTGGCATCTTGCCTTGTCTCGGACTGGGCGGGATAAGGCCCTATTAGCGCATGAGAGGTGAGCCTGTGCCAAGTGGTCATCACAAATCCGGCGCGGTGGCCGATGCCCATCGGGGCAACTGGGTCGACCGCTATGCGCCCGAAATGGTCAAACCCTATGCGCGGCTCGCCCGCTGGGACCGGCCGATCGGCTTCTGGCTGCTGTTCTGGCCGTGCGCGTTCTCGCTGGCGCTGGCGGCGCTCGCCAGCCCGGCGCGTGGCTTCGACTGGGGCACGCTGATCCTGATGCTGATCGGCGCCATCGCCATGCGCGGCGCCGGCTGCACGCTCAACGACATCATCGATGCCGATCTCGACGCCAAAGTGACGCGCACCCGCTCGCGGCCGATCCCGTCGGGCGATGTGACCAAGGGCCAGGCGGCGCTGTTCCTCTCGGGCCAGCTGCTGGTCAGCTTCGTTATCCTGCTGCAGTTCAATTTCGCCACCATCGCGCTGTGCGTCGCATCGCTGGTGCTGGTCGGGATCTATCCGTTCATGAAGCGGATCACCTGGTGGCCGCAGCTTTTCCTCGGCCTGGCGTTTTCCTGGGGCGCGCTGGTCGGCTGGACGTCGCAGACCGGGAGCCTCGGCTGGCCGCCGGTGCTGCTCTATCTGGGCTCGATCCTCTGGGTCATCGGCTACGACACGATCTATGCGCTGCAGGATGTCGATGACGATGCGCTGATTGGGGTCAAATCCACGGCGCGGCTGTTCGGCAAGCAGGTGAAGCCCGCGGTTGCGGCGTTTTATGTCGGGGCGCTGGTGCTCTGGGCGATTGCCGCACTGATGGTCGGCGACGGGCGGATCTTTGCGCCGCTGCTGATCGTTCCGGCGGTGATCCTCGGCTGGCAGGTGGCGACGCTCGAGCCCAAGGAGCGCGGCAATGCGCTGGCGCGGTTCAAGGCCAACCAGTGGGTGGGCCTGACGCTGACCCTGGCGATGCTGGCGGAATTCTTCCTCTAGGCCTCAGTTGCGCACGACGATGCAGGCCCCACCGGCCTTCTGGACGGCTGCGCAGAGCTCCACCGCCTCGGCCCGGGTGTCGCGGCCGATTTCGACGGTGTAGCGCAGGCGCCGGCCGAAATTGGGGTTGCGCTTGGCGACCAGCATCAGACTCTCTTGTTTCAGCACGGCGATCTGCTGCTGCAGGCGGGCAAAGCTGCGGCGCGCCGTGGCCGACGAGAAGAACTGCTTGAGCTGGATGCCCCAGGGCTGAATCACGGCGGTGGGCGGAGTGAACGCCTCGAGCGAGCGGCCTTCCGCCAGCTTCAGGCACGCCTCGATAAACGGCTTTTCCGGATCGAGCGTGTAGCGCGGCGCCAGATCCTCCCCGACCAGCCAGTCGGTGACGGGCAAGCCGGTGACAATCTCCACATAGTCCAGCGTTTCGGCGGCGAGGTAGCCGGTGCCGGCGATGAAGCGTCGGACGCGGTTTTCGCCGCCATTGTAGGCGGCGGCAGCGAGGCCGAGATTGCCGAATCTGCGTTGCAGGGCATCGAGGTAGCGTGCCGACCGGAACAGCTCTTCGGCCGGATCGTAGGGGTTGCGCAGACCCTGCCGGCGCCCGGTTTCGGGCATGAACTGGGCGATCCCCTCGGCCCCGGCGCCGCTGACGGCATTGGCGTCGAAATGGCTCTCCTGCCAGATCAGGCGGGCAAAATAGCCCTCGGGCAGCCTCCAGATGGCGGCGGCGCGGGAAATGGTGGTGCAGACGTCGCCGGTATAGCTCGCGAGCCTGATGCAGAGCGGCCGCGGCCGGCTGTCGTCGGTCTCGTGTTCATAGCAATATGCGGTCGGCGCAACGGGCGGCTGCGCGGCGGCCGCACCGCCTAGGGCGAGCAGCGCGGCGACGATGACAATGAGGAGCAAAGCGGGTCGCAACATGGCCCACCGGTATGCTGGAAACAGCTCGGCCCGTCACTGGGGGGAGTGACGGGCCGGCTTAGCGCTTTGGAGGTCGCTATCGGGGCTGCACCGGCGGGACTGTGGGGCAAACAACTTGGCCGGTGCGAGGTATTAACGGGCGTTAACCCGGATTGGTTGCAGGCCTCAGGCGGAAGTTTCGCCCGGGGCACGGCGGTTCAGGAAGCGCGGACGGCGCTCGCTGTCATGGGCCAGCTTGCGGCGCGTCACGGTCGGGCCGAGCGCCACGCCGGAGACCTGCTGGCTGTAAGGCAGGAGCGAACCGTCGCCGGCCTTGATGTAGAGCGGCAGGCGGAGCTTCTTGCCCCAGTTCTGCCATTCGGCGACGACGTTGCCGTTCCCGACTTCCTCGAACACCTGATAATTCAGCTCCGGATCGCCATGCACCAGCTCGATGGTGCTGGTGAGCACGCCGTCCTCGGAAATGGTGGTGGCGACCGCGACGCCGACGAATTCGTCGACCGGCACCTTGATCTTGACCGTCACGCCGGACTTATCCAGCACCTTGCGAACGGTGACGGTCTTGACCGGATCCTTCGGACCGTTGTCGTTGGCCGGACCGAACTTCCTGGCAGTAAACGGTTCGGCCGGGAGATTGGCCGCCGACCGGTCGCCGAACATCAAGACCACCGAAGTGCCTTCGATCCTCACGCTCTGACCCATTTTTTAGACGCCTTCCTGTTAACTCCGAGAGCTTCCTCGGGAGGTGCTCTCTTATGCCCTCAACCTAACCCACCCCCTTTCCCCGCCGCTTAAGAAACTGGGTTAAGTTTAGGTAGTTTTGGGGAGGGTTAGCGGGGCGTTTCTGGGTGAACGGGGCCTTAAACCGGAGCGGCGTTCTGCCCAGCGTTTCCCTGCACTTTTGCGTGGCAAAGCTGGACCGGCGACAAAGTTGCGCCTAGAAGGCGCGGCAAACCCGCGAGCACCATGGCCGACGCATCCACCAGCTATAAGGACGACCTCGACCTGCTGCGCACCGCAGCGGTGACGGCCGGCATTATCGCGTCGAGCTATTTCCGGCGCGACCTCAAGACCTGGACCAAGGAAAACGCCTCGCCGGTGTCGGAAGCCGACATCGTGCTCGACAAGTTCCTCAATTCGGCGCTGACCACCGCCCGGCCGTCCTATGGCTGGCTCAGCGAGGAAAGCGCCGACGATCTGTCGCGCTTCAACCATCCCCGGACCTTCATCGTCGATCCGATCGACGGGACGCGCGGCTTCATCCGCGGCGAGGACAGCTGGACGGTGTCCCTGGCGGTGGTCGAGAACGGCACTCCGGTGGCGGGCGTAGTGTTCGCGCCGGCGCGCGACGAGATGTATGAAGCGTCGCTGGGCGGCGGGGCGCGGATGAACGGCCAGCCGATCAGCCGGCACACGCCGCACGACCGGCACGCGCCGCTGATCCCGGCGCCGGGCGCCGTGCACCAGGAACTGCAGGCGGCCGGGCTCGAATATTCGCGCGGTCCCTACTACCCCTCCCTCGCCTACCGGCTGACGCAGGTGGCGACCGGCAAGCTCGATGCGACGGTGGTGCGCCGCGGCGCCTCGGACTGGGACATCGCGGGCGCCGCGGTCATTCTCGCCGAGTGCGGAATTCCGTTCGAAGACGCCTGCACAGGAGCCATGCAGCTCAACCAGCAGGAAATCCACCATGGCGCGCTTGCCGCCTTCGCCCAGGTTTCGCTAAGAGAAGTCCTGTGCGGGGCGCTCATCAAGGTCTATGGCTGTCCCGAACCGCAACAGGACCTGGAACGGAAGACACCGTGAAAGCGCCGAAAAAAGAACCCGCCAAGCAGCTGCTGCATCTCGTGATCGGCGGTGAACTCGAAAACATCGAGGGCAACACGTTCAAGGATCTGAGCAAGGTCGAGATGGTCGGGCTCTATCCCAACTATGCCGCGGCCCACGCCGTGTGGCGGCAGAAGGCGCAGCAGACCGTCGACAATGCCGAGATGCGCTATTTCGTGGTGCACCTCCACCGGCTGCTCGATCCCGACGACGCCGATTCGTGAGCGCTCCCGAGACAGAAGAGGCACCGGCGCGCTGGATCGACCGGCCGGGCGTCCGCAACTTCCTCGGCCGCTACCTGATCGGCGGCTATATCCGCTTCGTGCGGATGACCTCGCGGGTGGTGGCCGAGCCATCCGACTTCTGGGAGAGCGCTCACAAGGACTGGCCGGCGATCGCCGTGAGCTGGCACGGCCAATCCAACCTCGCCTATGTGGTGATGCCCGACCCGCGCCAGGTGGCGCTGCTGATCTCGATGCACCCCGACGGCCAGATGATGGGCGCCATGGCGCGCTCGCTGGGCTACCAGACGATCGGTGGCTCGGGCGCCAGCGAGCGGCAGATGCATGGCACCGGCGGCCTCGCGGCATTCCGCTCGATGCTGAAGACGCTCAAAAGTGGAACGACGCTCTTTGCCACCGCCGACATTCCGCCCGAACCGGGCCGCAATGTCAGCCTCGGCATGATCGCGCTGGCCCGCCGCTCGGGTCGCCCGGTCTACGCCATCGCCACGGCGACCTCGCGCCGCAAGATCCTCGAGCGGGTGTGGGACAAGATGCAACTCAACTTTCCGTTCTCGACCATCGGCTTTTCGTGTGAAGGGCCGTTCTACATGACCGACCCGGCGGTGAGCGACGAGAGCTACGCCGCGGACCTGGCCAAGAGCCTCGACCGGGTGCTGGCGAAGGCGTTCGCACTGGCGGACGGGACGGCGATATAGGCGGCGGGGTTGGTGCTGGGGGGCCGGATGCTGGCCTTCGTGCGCCGATGAAAGCGCCCCAGCTTGTCGCCTCGCCAAGTTTATTGCATCCGGCTTGGCCAAGATAGCCTGATGGGTACCATGACGAACTTAGGCCCCGCAAATGATGTTGGGCCGGTGGGGCAGCGCGTGCGTTGCACCTACCAGGGCAAAAAGAGAGCTAGTCCGTTAGGTCGAAAAACTCATACAGTCCGCACCCGTCACCCTCGACGCCAAACCGCTTCATTACCCCACCCTTCATCCCTGATAGGTTCACGTCAAAAGTGGGCGGTTGCCAAAATGGGGACCAGTCCGAAGGCTCCACTCGGACAATAGAAAGTACGTTCACCCCTTCGGCTTCCTGTTCGGTGAACCCCTTGGTCAGTAGTAGTGGAAATGCCAGCGCCCTGGCATTCGACATTGAAATGTTTGATGCGCATGCTGGTGGCGTCCCCGGAAGACACGACCATACGACCAGACCAATAAAGCTGCACGCTGCAAGCGAGACCAGCGTCACAATGACCAGCTTCATTGCGTTGCTTCTCACCACTCAGCTGTCAATGGAGGTCATGGGGACCTTGTTCTGTATCTGTGGCGACGAGCTTTCCTTAGTAAGAAAGAGAATGCCCGACGAACTGCCGGCAGGCCAGACTGTCCATGCATAAACGCTGCTAGCCCCCCCGCCCTTCAAGAGGGTGGTATTGAGGGCTGGTCTGCCTCAGCCACCAAGCTCAGCAATAATCGCGTCGATCGCCCCCGGCGGGCCAATGCGATCGCGGCCGATGCCGCTGCGGCGCGACAGCTCCGATGGATTGTCCAGCACCTCGCGCAGGGCCGTCGCAATCGCTTGCGGGTCGGCCGCGACGACGGAGCGGGCGTCACCGAAGAGGCGGCTCTCGTCACGGAAGCGGGAGGGCCGGTCGGTTTCGGTCTGGAAGGTGATCGAGGGGCGGCCGAGGCCGATGGCCTGGACAGTGGCGGTGCCGGCCTGCGAGAGGACGAGGTCCGAGGCGTCGAGGGCATCGCCGACGGCCGCGCCGGGGACGAGGCGGATGTCGAACGAGCCGCCCTGCAGCCGGCCGAGGCCGGTGGCGTCCGGCACGCGGCTCAGGTTCGCGGCGGCGACGAGCTGGTCGATGTCGACGGAGGCGGCGACCGCGAGGAACAGATCGGGCAGCGTTTCGGCCGGAAGCTTTGCCAGCGCCGCCGCCTGGAGCGCGAAATTGGCCGTCGCGTGGGCGCGGCTGCCCGGCAGCATGGTCAGACCGAGGGGACGGCTGCGTGGCAGCGACAGCCCGGTGCGGGGGATGGTGTCCATCATGACGTTGCCGGCGGCGCGGGCGTCGATGCCGGCGGCCTTGAGCTGATCGGCGAGCGGCGCGGCGCGGCAGAAAACGGTGCGGGCGGTGCGTTTGAGGATCAGCTTGTCGACGCCGAGATAGCCGCGCCCGAAACCGGTCTTGTAGACGTCGAGATAAATGATGGCGCGGTGGCCGGTGACCCAGCAGCCATAGACGCCGATCATGTCGCCGACGATGAGCACCCGGTCATAGGAGTCGCGCGCCGCGCGGATGAAGCGGAGGCCCGGCCAGATGGTGGCGATGCCGCCGCCGGAAATGTCGCGCGCCACCGAATGCTTGACGTTGCGCCAGCCTTCGCTCGGGAGTTGCGCCCGCGGGCCGACGATGGGGCAAACGCCGGCATAGGCGCGGCCGTCACCGAGCGTCGGGTAGGCCTCCACGGCGAAGCCCGGCGGCAGGCGGCGGACGATCTGCGCGGCGATGGCGTCTTCGCCATGGCCGTTGGAGATGATCAGGAGTTTTCTGGGGGCGGACACGGCGGGTTGCGAAGACGGGCGACCCGCTGGCGGGGCCATGCCCGGCTTACTTGCCCGACAGGCCGTGGCGGCGATGCGCCTCGATGGCCGCGGTCGCGTCGGCGTAGGGCTCCTGCCGGTCGACGTTCCAGTACATCAGCTCGTCGAGCGGAATCGGCTTGCCGGTGATGGCGCAGCGCACGAAGCTGCCGGGACGAACCACGACATAGTCGCCATCGAGATAGCGGATGACCGCTTCGGAGGGGGCGAAGTTCTTGTCGAAATTGTTCATCGGGGGCGCCTTTCTGCCCGAGATATAAGCGG
>JANXSI010000043.1 GCA_025352765.1 Devosia sp.
ATGGTCGCGACCGGGTTGTCGAACCTCATGGGCATCGAGGCCATGATGAACTTCGCCATCGCCCGCGAACGCCATATCGGCGACATCATGAAACGCGAGGCGGCGGGAGACGCCCGGCAGGTCGTTATCCTCGGCGCCGGCTTCGATACGCGCGCCTACCGGCTGCCGGTCGCCGGCCTGCCGGTGTTCGAGGTCGATCATCCGGTGACGCAGGCGCAAAAACGTCAGGCGCTGCGCGGTGTCGTCGATCCGCTGCCGGCCAATGTGGTGTTCGTGCCGGTCGACTTCGACCGCGACGACCTCGGCCAGCAGCTGGCCCTCGCCGGCTATGACGCACACAAGCGCACGCTGTTCGTCTGGCAGGGCGTCACCATGTACCTGACGCCGCAGGGCATCGATCACACGCTGGCCTTCATCGCCGGGCACGCGGCGCCGGGGAGCTCGCTGGTGTTCGACTTCATGGACAGCGCGGCGCTCGAGGGCGGCGCCATGGCTTCGCTCAAGTTCTTCACCCGCGCGCTCGGCGAAGCGATGACCTTCGGCATCGACGCGGCCCAGATCGGGCCGTTCCTCGAGCGTCGCGGCTTCACCGGTGTCGAGTGCATCGATGGCCCGATGCTCGCCCGGCTCTACTTCACCGGCAGCAATGCCGGGCGGCCGATGGCGTCGGGCGTCGGGATCGTCAGCGCGGTCGTCCGCTAGGCCGTTCTGCTCGCCAGCGGCGCGAGACCCTCGCCAAGCCTTGCCGATTCGGCCATTGTCGCCGCCATGCGTCCCGAAACCCTGCTGCTCGCGCTCTCGACCTTCTTCGCCACGATCGGTCCGGCCGACCTGATCCTGGTCTATGCAGCATTGACCGAGCGCAGCACTCCGGCCGAGCGCCGCCACATGGCGCTGCGCGGCGTGCTGATCGCGACCGGCATCCTGCTGTTCTTTGCGGTGTTCGGCCAGGCAATGCTGACCCTGTTCGGTATCACCCTGCCGGCGCTGAGGATCGCTGGCGGCGTGCTGCTGCTGTTGATCTCGATCGACATGGTGTTCGCCCGCCATTCGGGCGGCACCGGCACCACCCCCGAGGAAGAAACCGAGGCACGGACCCGCCACGACATCTCGGTGTTTCCGCTCGCGACGCCCTTGATCGCCGGCCCCGGCGCGATCAGCGCCACGATCCTCCTGGCAACCGGCGCCGGCGCCTTCACCGTCAACTGGCTGCTGGTGGTCGTGGCGCTGCTCGCCATTCTGCTCTTGTGCTACCTCGCCATGCTGGTCGCGCTGCCGATCCAGCGGCTCCTCGGGATCACCGGTCTTGCGGTGGTCAGCCGGGTCGTCGGCGTGCTGCTAGCCGCGCTCGCCATCCAGTTTCTGATCGACGGCGTCCGCGCCTCGGCGATCTTCGGCGGCGGCTGAGTCCGTCCGCGTACGCAACGCTGGATCGATTGACGGCCCGGGCGCGTTGACCCATACAGCTTGCGCTGTTGAGGGGATGCAACCGTGATCAACGAAGCTGACGCGCGCGCGTGGATCGACGCCTATGCCGAGGCATGGGTCACGCGCGACTCCGACAAGATCATCAAGATCTTCACCGCCAACGCGGTTTTCCGCGAGCGACCTTTCCAGCCGGTCCGGCACGGCACCGAGGCCATCCGCACCTACTGGGAGTCGCTGGTGACCGAGGGGCAGACGGACGTGCATTTCCAGCTCGAGCAGCTCGCCGTCAGCGACGATCTGGCCTTTTTTCACTGGTCGGCGCATTTCACCTGGCGGCCGAGCAACGGCATCGTCGAACTCGACGGCATGTCGCGCGTCGCGTTCACTGCCGAAAGCCGCGACGGGCTGCGCCTCGCCAGCGGCTTCGAAGCCTGGGTCGATACGCGCCACCGCTGATGTCGACCAAAAGCAAAGGGCCGCCCACTGGCGGCCCTTCAGAAACGTCCGGCGGCAGTTACTTCTTCTTGCCAGCCGGTGCGGCAGTCGGAGCGAGACCGGCAGTGGCGAGCACCTTCGGCTTTTCCTTCTTGGGCTTCTTGGCTTCCTTGTTGGATTTCATCTGACCTTTGGCCATGGATTTCTCCCCAATCTGGCAACCGGGCCCGCTGCCCGGCAATCACCCGAAGAATCTAGGCGTGTGGCCGAAGCGAGACAAGTGGACTTGAACGCTATTTCACCAGCCGGCAGCGGCCCGTGGGCCCGAGCGCCTCGACCACGCGGGGATCGCACCCGGTGAGCAGGAACACCGTCCAGTCGTTCTCGTCGCCGTAGAAGGCGTTGCGGTCGACTTCCCCGACGACGCCGTTGAGCACGCCCGTCTGCGTCCACTGCCACATCATCCAGCGGCGATTGCCGTAGCGCTCGGGCGGCTCGGCGGCGGTTGAGCGCAGCCAGAAGGCGTTGTCGAAATGCTCGCCCTCGAGGATGTCGCGATGGAAGGTCATGTCGGTATAGATGATGGGGAGCTTGCCGGTATGCTCTTCCATCGCCTTGAGCATGACGCGGATCTTTTCGAGCACGTCGGCGCGCGAGAACTTGTTCTTGCAGCTCGAGCCATGGTTCCACTCGAGATCGAGCACCGGCGGCAAGGCATCGGCATCGGCCGGCACGTTCTGCTTGAACCAGCGCGCCTGGTCGGCGGCGGTCGAGCACCAGGTCATGAAGTGGTAGGCGCCGTGCGCCATGCCCGAGGCGCGGGCGGCGCGCCAGTTGTCGCGGAAGTTCGGATCGACATAGTCGTCGCCCTCGGTCGACTTCATGTAAACGAAGTGCACGCCCGACCTGTAGACGGTGTTGTAGTCGATGCGCCCCTGGTAGCGCGCCACGTCCATGCCCTGGATCGGCAGCGCCCGTGCTCGTGCGACGCCCGGATGCGGACGGTTGTCACCATGGATCGGCGCCCCCACCTGGCTGCGCGACGCCCCGAACTCGCCCGGCGAGCGGGCGCAGGCCGACAGCACCGCCAGCAGCACGGCGACGGCCAGAGCCTTCCAGATCGCGACGGACGACGAGGGGGAGACGGCGGAAAGCATGCTGAACAGCCACGCGGGGTAAATTGCGATGGCTTTGATTCAACATGGG
>JANXSI010000106.1 GCA_025352765.1 Devosia sp.
ACGCCGGGATCTTGAGGTGGATCAGTTGCTGCCAGCGCCCGGCGCCATAGAGGTCGAACAGGTTCAGCAGATTGTGGTCGACGCTCTTCAGCCCCTGCACCATGTTGGAGAGGATCGGAAAGAACGCCACAAGGAACGCCACGATCAGCAGCGCCGTCTGCGTGTTGGGCGTATAGATCAGCAGCAGCGGCGCGATCGCCACAACCGGCGTCACCTGCAGGATCACCGCGAACGGAAACAGCGCCAGCTCGATCCATTTCGACTGCACCAGAATGATCGCGAGGCCCACCCCGCCGATCAGCGCCAGCGCCAGGGCCTGCAACGTGATCGTCAGCGTCACCCCGAGTGCCGGCAACAGCGTCGGCCAGTCGGTCCAGAGCGCCCCGGCCACGTCGATCGGGCTCGGCAGGATGTACTTCGGCTGCCCGGTCAGAACGACATAGAGTTCCCACGCCACGATCGCCAGCACCAGCATGGTGACTGGAACGACGATCCGGAGGATCTTCTCGCTGTTGGGCGTGCTCGGCGCGACGATCGCCACCGCATCGTCGGTGCCGGTCGTATCGGTGACGGTCATCAACGGACCTCCGCGCTGTGAATGGCATCGTGCAGCGCCTTGGACACCACCGCGCACGAGGCGCGGTATTCTTCAGAACTGCGATACAGCTCGCCACGTTCGGCCGATGTCACCAGCGGCAGGTCGGCGAACACCTGGCCCGGCCGCGCCCGCATCACCACGATGCGGTTGCTGAGATAGGCGCTCTCGAACACCGAGTGGGTGACGAAGATCACCGTGATCCCGGTCTGGCGCCACAGCATCAGCACGTCGTCGTTGAGTTTCTGCCGGGTGATCTCGTCGAGTGCCGCGAACGGCTCGTCCATCAGCAGCAGCTTGGGCTTGGTCACCAGGGCGCGGGCGATCGACACGCGCATCTTCATGCCGCCCGACAATTCGCGCGGATAGGCTTCGGCGAAGTCTGCGAGGCCGACCGTCGCCAGTGTTTCCATGATCTGCGGACGCGCCGCGTCTTTGGAGACGCCGCGCAGCTTGAGCGGCAGGTAGACATTGCCGAACACCGTCGCCCACGGCATCAGCGTCGCGTCCTGGAAGACGAAACCGACATCGCCCTCGGGCAGCCCCTTGGTGCTGATCTTGGACGACGGCCACTCGACCGTCCCCGATGACGGCGCGCCGAGACCGGCGATGATCCTGAGCGCGGTCGACTTGCCGCAGCCCGACGGACCGAGCAGGCTCAGGAACTCACCGCGCAGCACATTAAGAGACATGTTGGAGAGCGCGAGCGTCCCGTTCGAGAACACTTTGGAAACGCCGCGCATCGTCACCACGGGGCGAACAGGGGCGGTCTTGGGCGCGCCCGATGGCGCGGCTTGCGATGAAATGGCGGTCAATGCGTCAATCCGGATGGAATGAGCGCGGGAAAAACCCCGCGCCCTCGTGATGCGTCTGAAGCGGCTTTACTTCACCAGGTCTTTGCCGACGCCCTTGCAGACGAACTGCGTCGTGTAGCCCTTGGTGTAGTCCAGCTTGGCGTCAACCAGGCCGAGCGCCGCAACCTTGTCGAAGAACTCCTTCTGGCGGGCGTCGGTCATGCAGCCGATGCCCTTGTCGACGGCGTCGCCCGAAACCAGGATGCCGTTGTCCTTCATCGCCTTGATCGAATAGGCGAGCTGGTCGTCGGTCATTTCGGGGTTCGCGGCCTTGATCGCGTCGTTGGCGGCCTTGTTGTCCCCATAGAGGTAGTTGTACCAGCCGATGATCGAGGCATCGACGAAACGCTGCACCAGGTCCGGGTTTTCGGTCACGAGCTTGGTGCTGGTTTCGATCGTGGTCGAATAGGGCGCATAGCCGTTGTCGGCGAACAGGAACACCTTCGGCTCGAAGCCGGCGGCCGCCTTGACGGCGAACGGCTCGGAGGTGAGGTAGCCCTGCTGGGCCGAGTTCTTGTCGGCGATGAACGGCGCCGGATTGAACGTATAGGGCTTCACCTGCTCGTCCTTGAAGCCCGGATAGGCCGACTTCATCCACGTGAAGGCCGTGGCGTAGAGATCCTTGGCCATGAAGATGGTACCGAGCTTGCTGAGGTCGGCGAACGTCTCGACGCCCGCGTCGGGGTGCGCCATCAGGATCTGCGGATCCTTCTGGAACATCGCCGCGACGTTGATCATCGGGATGCCCTGCTTGACCGAGTCGTAGAGCGAGAACGTGCCGCCCATGTAGAAGTCGATCTTGCCCGCGACCAGCAGCGCTTCGTTGGCCGCCTGCGGCCCACCCTGCACGATCGTGACGTCGAGGCCGTACTTGGCATAGGTGCCATCGGCCACGGCCTGGTAGAAGCCGCCATGTTCGGCTTCGGCAAGCCAGTTGGTGCCGTAGCTGACCTTGTCGACCGCCAGTGCCGGCAGTGCCATGCTGAGCGCGAAGAGCGCGCTGCCAGCGAGCAGTTTTGCAGTCCGTTGCATTGTTGTAACCCCTGTTTGACGCAGTCCCGTTGCCGGCGCAGAGGCGCCTGGCCGATGGTCGTAGGCCATCCTGCTGCCGATTAAATCAGCCCATCCGGGGGAAAAGAAAGCGCAAAAACGCATCACGACCCAACTTGCTCAAATTCTCGGCACGGCGGATCGATTTGGGGCTGGCAATCGCCGGGTCTTGCCGGTTAGCTATGCACCAGCCACGAGACCAGCATGCACCGCCCCCTCGCTCCGACGACGATCCACCCGCCTTTTTCCGCTTACAGCAATGGTGTGGAGGTCGCCGCGGGGCAGCGACTCGTCTTCTGCTCCGGCCAGCTCGGCATCGCCGCCGACGGCACCATTCCTCCGACCGCTGCCGAGCAGGCGAGCCTGTGCTTCGACAATATCGCAGCGATCCTCGCCGACGCAGGGCTCGGTCTCGAGCACATCGTGCGCGTCAACGCCTATGTGACCGGCCGCGAGCACCTCAAACCCTATATGGACGCCCGCAACGCCCGCTTTTCGTCGCCCTTGCCGGCCTCGACCCTGATGGTCGTCAGCGGCTTTGCCCGACCTGAGTTTTTCGTCGAGGTCGAGGCAATCGCTGCGGGCCCGGCCTCGGAGATCTGATGATGCGCCGCAAGATCTGGTGGACCGATTTCGCGGCCCATGAATATGCCGACATCGACCCGATGAAGACCATCGCGGTCTTGCCGATTGCTGCCGTCGAGCAGCACGGCCCGCATCTGCCGGTCGGCGTCGACATGCTGCTCAATCGTGGCTGCCTCGACCTGATGATCGAGCAGGCACCGGCTGAGCTCGACCTGCGCATTCTGCCCGTCCAGCAGGTCGGCAAGTCGAACGAACACATCTGGGCCAGGGGTACTGTCACGCACACCGCCCACACGCTGATCGACGCCTGGTTCGAACTCGGCCAGTCGGTCGGCCGGGCCGGAATTAAGAAGCTGGTCTTCGTCAATTCGCATGGCGGCAACGAAGAGATCATGGGGATCGTCGCCCGCGAATTGCGCGTGCGTGAACAGATGCTGGTAGTGAAGTCGGGCTGGACCCGCTTCCAGCC
Organism: Devosia sp.; assembly: GCA_025352765.1. GTDB lineage: Bacteria > Pseudomonadota > Alphaproteobacteria > Rhizobiales > Devosiaceae > Devosia_A. The sequence goes on from JANXSI010000106.1 coordinate 3,554, forward strand.
GCCCGAGGGCATGCTGAGCGACCTCGAAAAGCGCCACGGCATCCATGCCGGCGATCTCGAAACCTCGCTGATGCTGCATTTTCATCCCGAGCTCGTGCACTTGGACAAGCTTGATGATTTCCGCTCGATCGCGGCGCGCGACGAGCAGCAGTTCAAGTATCTGCGGCCCACCGGCACGCACGCCTACGCCTGGATCGCCTCGGACCTCAATCCGGCGGGCGCTGTGGGAAACGCGACTGCGGCTACGGCCGAGCGCGGCCGGATATTCGCCCAGTCAGAAGTCAGTGGCATGCTTGATTTGCTGGCCGAGGTCGAGCGCATGCCGTTACCCGGCGCCAGGGGCTGAGCCCGTCCGCCGCGTCTATCTGGCGCAGGGCAGGATCGGGAACCGTCGGCATGATGCCTCGTTCAAACGATGCGACGAGCAATTCCCGCGGATGGCAAGTGAAGCGAAATCCAGAACTGGCTCAGGCTGTGCGTGCGACGGCCTATTTCTTGTGGGAGCAGGACGGGCGACCGGACGGTCGGGCCTTCGACTATTGGCTGCGGGCAAAAGAGATTCATCTGCGCGAGATCGCCTATGACAGATGGCTCGCCGAGGGCAGTCCGCATGGTCGAGACTTCGATATCTGGGTGGCCGTCAGTCAACAGGTGGACGAGTAGGCGTGCGGCCGATAACCTGCCTGAAATTGCACGCAACTCGTCTGTTTCTTCCCATTGTGCCATGGACTAGGGTGCGCGCGCGGCGGGTCGATTCAGGCAAACCAGCAAGTCACAGGTAGGCGGACCGCAAGGCCCATGCTCGAACAGCTGCGAAATGGCCTCAGCCGGCTGCCCCGACGGTGGAAGAGCCTGGTTCTGGTCGTGTTCGACGCTATCGCCCTCATCGCCGTGCAGTTCCTGAGCTTCCAACTGCGCTTGGGCGGCACCTTTTCGCCCACTTCGGCGCAATGGACCCTGATGCTGTTGGCGCCCGTAGTGGCGCTGCCGGTTTTTCTGCGGTTCGGCCTCTATCGCGCCGTCATCCGCTACCTCCCCGAGCGCGCCATCTGGACGATCCTGCAGGCCATGGTGCTGGCGACCCTGACCTGGCTCGCCCTGATCTTCCTCGCGGAGATCAGTCGGGTCGCGGTTCTGCCGCGCACGGTGCCGGTGTTCTATTTCCTGCTTGGCACCGTCGTCGTCGCCGGCAGCCGCTTTGCCGCGAAATACATCCTCTATTCACGTGCCAACCGGTCGATGGGGTCCGGCGCCGGCGTGTTGATCTACGGTGCCGGCGAATCCGGCCGGCAGCTTGCCGCCGCGCTCGCCGGGCAGGGCCGGGGCTTCGTCGCCGGCTTCCTCGATGACGACCGCAACCTGCAGGGGAGGGACGTCCTCGGCGTGCCGGTCTACGCCCCCTCGAGTCTCCCCACCCTCATCGAAGAACTCGGCATCAAGGAAGTCATTCTTTCGATCTCGTCGCTCGAGTCCGACCGTCGCCAGGCGATCTACACCGAGGTGAGCCGGCATCCGGTCAAGGTCCGTACGCTGCCCTCGCTGCGCGAGATCGCCTCGGGCAAGTATCAGGTCAACCAGCTGCGCGAGATCGACATCGACGATCTGCTGGGTCGCTCCTCCGTGCCGGCCGACCCCGACCTGTTGCAGCGGATGATCGCCGGCAAGGTGATCCTCGTCTCAGGCGGCGGTGGCTCTATCGGTTCCGAGCTCTGTCGCATCGTCGCCCGACTTAGCCCCAAGGCGTTGATCGTGCTCGAAGCCAACGAGTTCGCGCTGTACCAGATCGAACGCGCCCTGGCCAAGGATGCCGCGTTTCCGGTGATTCCGGTGCTCGGATCGGTGACCGACGACGTGCTGGTTCGCCGCACCCTGCAGCAGCATCAGGTCCAGGCGGTGTTCCACGCCGCGGCGCACAAGCACGTGCCGCTCGTCGAGTTGAACGCACTCGAAGGCGTGCGCAACAATGTCTTCGGCACGCTGACCCTCGCACAGGCGGCCTTCGACCACGGCGTTCCCGATTTCGTGCTGATCTCGACCGACAAGGCGGTGCGCCCGACCAATGTCATGGGAGCCACCAAGCGCTGGGCCGAGCTGATCGTCCGTCACTTTGGCGCACTCGCCTCTGACCGCAACACCGGGCAGCGCTTCTCCGCCGTACGTTTCGGCAACGTGCTCGGCTCCAACGGCTCCGTCGTGCCGCTGTTTCGCGAGCAGATCGCCGCGGGCGGTCCGGTCACGCTCACCGACGAGCGGATGACCCGCTACTTCATGTCGATCCACGAGGCGGCGGAACTGATCGTCCAGGCCGGCGCCCTTTCGGAGGGCGGCGACATCTTCCTGCTCGAGATGGGCGAACCGGTCAGGATCCGCGACCTGGCCGAGAACATGATCCGCCTCGGCGGGCTTTCCGTGCGCTCGCCCGACAACCCCCAGGGTGACATCGAAATACAGGTGACCGGCATCCGGCCGGCCGAAAAGCTGTTCGAAGAACTGTTCTACGACGAGAAACAGGCCGCCCGGACTGCCCACCCGAAGATTCTTCGGGCCAAGATGACCGAGCGCACCGGTGCCGACGTCGAAACCGCGTTGGCGCAATTGCGGTCGACGCTCGAGCGTCAGGACGAGGCCGCGATGCGGGACCTTCTGTTCGCGTTCATTTCGGCCTGACGGCCACCTCCGGCGCCCCGGCCCCGAAAACCAGTGCCAGCCCGATCAGCGGCAGATACGCGCCCGCGATGGCCGCAAGAGCCCAGCCTGCGTTGCCCGAAAGATAGGCCAGCGGCAGCAGCCAGACGACGTTTAGCCCGATGTATCCCAATGTCACTGGGAGGTGCGATCCAAGCCGCCGCGACAGCACCTGGTAGGCATGCCGGCGGTGCGCCTCAAACACCCGCTCCCTCAAGAGCAGCCGCCGTACCAGCGTCACCGTGGCATCGACGACGAAGGCGGCGGTGAGGATCACCCATTGCGCCAGCGACAGCCAGCCGGCCGAAATCGTCAGCAGCGCCAGCACCGCGGTCATCAGGCCCAGATAGGTGCTGCCCGCATCGCCCATGAAGATCTTGGCCGGCGGCCAGTTGAGGGCGAGAAAGCCTAGACACGCCGCGGCGAGACCCAGTAGCACCCACCACAGCGTCGTCTCCGTCGCGCCCGGCGTGTGCAGCGCAGCCAGCAACGCCGCCGCAAGCAGCAGGAACACCGCCTCCGACCCGGCAATGCCGTCGATGCCGTCCATGAAGTTGAAGAGGTTGAGCCAGTAGACGGCAACGATCACCGCCGCCGCGCCGACGACCAGCTCGGGCAGCGGCAGTCCGAGCTGCCCCGCAAGGGGCCCCACCGTGCCGCTGATCCAGATCGCCGCCGCCATCAGCGCCAGCTGTGCCGTCAGCCGGAACCGCGCCGGGATCGGCGTCCGGTCGTCGACAAAGCCGATCGCCGCCACCAGCACGCCGATGACGAGGAGTGCCAGCATCGGCCACGGCGCGGCGAGCGCCGCATAGGCCGTCGCTAGGCTGCCGCCGAGCACGATCCCGACCCCGCCGCCGCCGGGCGTCGGGATGCTGTGCGACGAGCGGGCGTTGGGCGTCTGGATCACGCCCAGTCGCCGCGCATTGCGCCGCACTAGCCACGCCACAACAAACGACGCGATCGCCGCGACAGCGCAGATCAGCAGGGCGGCGATCACGGCAGTTCGGCGCTCTTGAGCGGACCGGCATCCCGGTCCTTCTGCGACACGATGAGCTCGAGCACCGGCCAGTCGATGCCGATCTCGGGATCGTCCCAGCGGATCGAGCGCTCGCTCGCCTTGTCCCAGAAATCGGTGGTCTTGTAGAGGAACTCGGTCTCCTCCTCGAGCGCCACGAACCCATGCGCAAACCCCGCCGGGATCCACAGCTGCCGGCGGTTCTGGGCGCTCAGTGTCTCGCCCACCCACTTGCCGAAGCTGGGCGAGCCCCGCCGGATATCCACCGCCACGTCGAACACCGCCCCCCGCACCACGCGCACGAGCTTGCCCTGCGCATGCGGCGGCAACTGATAATGCAGCCCGCGCAGCACTCCCTTCCGGCTCGTCGACTGGTTGTCCTGGACGAAGCCGACCGACACCCCCGTCGCCTCAGCAAACTGCTGAGCGTTAAAACTCTCGAAGAACTGCCCGCGCTCGTCGGCGAATGCCGGCGGCTCGAACAGCACCACATCGGGGATGGCGAGGCGCTGGGCCGTCATTTGAAACTCAATTCCTTTGTCAGGCCCTCTAGGTAACGGCCATAACCGCTCTTGGCCAGCGGCGCGGCGAGCGCCAGCAGCTGCTCGTCGCTGATCCACCCCTTCCGCCAGGCGATCTCCTCGGGGCAGGCGACCTTGAACCCCTGCCGCCGCTCGAGCGTTGCGATGAACTGCCCCGCCTCGAGCAGCGAGTCGTGCGTGCCAGTATCGAGCCACGCATAGCCGCGTCCCATCAGCTCCACCTTGAGCGACCCCTGTTCGAGATACAGCCGGTTGAGGTCGGTGATCTCGAGTTCGCCGCGCGCCGACGGCTTCAGCGACCGCGCGAGCTCGACCACCTGCGCGTCGTAATAATAGAGCCCAGTCACCGCATAGCTCGACTTCGGCTTGGCCGGCTTCTCCTCGATTCCGATCACCGTTCCATTCGCGTCGAACTCGGCGACGCCATACCGCTCCGGATCGTTGACGTGGTAGGCAAACACCGTCGCCCCATCGCGGCGCGCCTCGGCACGGTCGAGCAGCTCGTTGATCGAATGGCCGTAAAAGATGTTGTCGCCCAGCACCAGCGCGCTTGGCGACGTACCGATGAAATCGGCACCGATGATGAACGCCTGCGCCAGCCCGTCCGGGCTCGGCTGCACCGCATATCTGAGGTTGAGACCCCACTTCGCGCCGTCGCCGAGCAGCCGCTCGAACCGCGGCGTATCCTCGGGCGTCGAGATGATCAGCACGTCGCGGATATTGCCATGCATCAGCGTCGACAGCGGATAGTAGATCATCGGCTTGTCGTAGATCGGCAGCAGCTGCTTGCTGACCGACAGCGTCGCCGGGTGGAGTCGCGTTCCAGCGCCCCCCGCGAGAATGATTCCCTTGCGGCTCATGCGGTCGGCCTTTCGAGCAATTGGGCGACGGTCTGGCGAACGCCGGACTGCCAGTCGGGTAGGGAGATGCCGAGCGCTGCGCGTAGTTTTCCGGCATCAAGGCGCGAATTGGCCGGGCGTTTCGCCGGCGTCGGGTAGTCGGCCGTGCCGATTGCGACCACATCGCCGGCATGTGCGATGAGCGGCGCGCCCAGTCGCTCGGCCTCGGCGATCGCCAGTTGCGCAAGGCCATGCCAGCTCGTCTCGCCCGCGGCCGTCAGGTGATAGATCCCGGCCGCAATCGGCGCACCGCGGCCGATCCGCGCGACGGCGTCGGCTGTCACCTCGGCGATCAGCGCCGCCGAGGTCGGGGCGCCGATCTGGTCGGCCACGACCCGCAATTGCGGGCGCTCCGCCGCGAGCCGCAGCATGGTGCGAACGAAGTTCTGCCCGCGGCCTGCGTGCACCCAACTGGTGCGCAGGATCAGATGCGGCGCGCCCGACGCGGCGAGGGCCGTCTCGCCATCGCGCTTGCTGCGGCCGTAGACCCCTTGCGGATCGGTGGCGTCGGTCTCGACATAGGGCGCACCCTTGTTCCCATCGAACACGTAGTCGGTCGAGTAGTGGATCACCCAGGCGCCGGTTTGCGCGGCGATCTCGCCCAGTTCCCCCACCGCCCAGTGGTTGATCCGTTCGGCCCGCGCCACCTCGCTCTCCGCCTTGTCGACGGCGGTATAGGCCGCGGCGTTGACGATCACGTCCGGCGATGCGCCGGCCACCGCCGCCCTGAGCGTCGCCGCATCCTCGAGGTCGGCCTTGTCCCGCCCGAGCGCCACGATCTCGCCGAGCGGCGCTAGTGCCCGCTGCAGTTCGCCACCGACCTGACCGGTCTTGCCCAGGATCAGGACTCTCATGCGTAGTGCTTGGCGACCCAGTCGCGATAGGCGCCGCTGGTCACGCTCTCGAACCACGCCGGATTGTCGAGATACCAGCGCACGGTCTTGGCCATCCCGCTCTCGAACGTCTCCTTCGGCGCCCAGCCGAGGTCGCGACGGATCTTGCCGGCATCGATCGCGTAGCGTCGGTCGTGGCCGGGCCGGTCTTTGACAAAGGCGATCTGCGCCGCATAGGCGTTGCCGTCGGGGCGCGGACGGGCGGCGTCGAGCATGGCGCAGATCGTCCGCACCACGTCGATGTTCTGCTTTTCGGTGTTGCCGCCCACATTGTAGGTCTCGCCCGGCGTGCCGGCCTCGAGCACCCGCCTTATGGCGCTGCAGTGATCGCCGACATAGAGCCAGTCCCGCACCTGCTGGCCGTCGCCATAGATTGGCAAATCCTTTCCCGCGAGGGCATTGTGGATGATCAGCGGGATCAGCTTTTCGGGAAAATGCAGCGGCCCGTAATTGTTGGAGCAATTGGTGGTCAGCACCGGCAGGCCATAGGTCTCCCGATAGGATCTGACCAGATGGTCCGAACTCGCCTTGCTCGCCGCATAGGGGCTGTTGGGCTTGAACGGGGTCTCCTCGGTGAAGGGTGCTTCGTCTGGCCCCAGCGTCCCATACACCTCGTCGGTCGAGACGTGGAGGAACCGGAACCCGTCCCGGGCCGCACCGCCCAGTTCTGCCCAATACCCCTTGGCCGCTTCGAGCAGGCGGAGCGTCCCCACAACATTGGTCTGGATGAAGGCCTCCGGTCCCGAGATCGAGCGGTCGACGTGGCTCTCGGCGGCGAAATTCACAATGGCGCGCACGCCATGCTCGCGCAGCAACACGCCGACGGTCTCGCCGTCCTCGATCCCCGCGTGGACGAAGCTATACCGGTTCGAGCCCTCAAGGCCGCGCAGGTTCGCGGGGTTGCCCGCATAGGTCAGCTTGTCGAGGTTGACCACCGGCTCGTCGCTCGCTGCCATCCAGTCGAGCACGAAATTCGAGCCGATAAAGCCGCAGCCTCCCGTCACCAGGATCGTCATCAGGCTCACCCATTACGCAACTGGGCAAAGACCTAGCGCGGGGAGGCAGACGAGGCAAGCGCGGGGCTACTTCGGCATTCCGGCCTTGGCCGCCTTGGCGGCGTCGTACCACCAGATTTCGGGGAACCCCACGGAGTACGCGGGCAGCGTGTCCGGGTGGCTGAAACGGTCCCAGCGGGCGACGCGTTCCTTGCGCAGGGTATAGCTGGGGATGACGAAGTAATTGGCCAGCAGCACCCGGTCGAGCGCCTTGCCGGCGGCAATCAGCTCGTCCCGGTCCTTGGCAAACACCACCTTGTCGATCAGCGCGTCGACGCCAGGGTCGGCGATTCCCCCATAATTAGAGCTGGCGGGATCAGCCGCCGACTTGGAGCCGAAGAAGAAGGTTTGCTCGTTGCCCAGCGACAGGCTCTGCGTCCATCCCGAGTAGATCATGTCGAAATCGCGCGAGCGCACCCGGTTGGTATATTCGGCCGAGTCCACGGTCCTGATCTGCACATCAATGCCGATGGATTTGAGGTTGGTCTGGAACGCTGTTGCCACCGGCTCGATGGTCCCACCGTTGAGCAGAATGGTGAAGCTCAACTGCGTGCCGTTGGCATCGACCAGCCGATTGCCGTCGAGCCTGTAGCCGGCCTGCCCGAGCAGGTCGAGCGCCAGCCTCAGATTGGCGCGCAGCTTTGCCGGATCGCCCGCCACCGGGCTCACATAGGGCGTGGTGAACACTTCGGGCGGGATCTTGTCCTTGACGCTGCTCAGGATCTCGAGCTCCTTGCCCTCGGGCAGTCCCGACGAGGCGAAGGGAATGCCATAGTAGTAGGAGTTGATCCGCTCGTACTGTCCATAGAACAGCGTTTTGTTAAGGCTCTCGAAGTCGAAGGCCTCGAGCAGCGCATGCCGAACCCGCGCGTCCTTGAACTTGTCGAGCCTTAGGTTGGGCACGAACCCAACCATCAGGCCGTTGTCGGCGTAACTCTGCGGGAACAGCTCCTGCACCACGCGCTTGTCCGCCACAGCGGGAAAATCGTAGCCGGTGGCCCAGCGCTTGGCGCGGTTCTCGCTCCACCAGTCGAACTGGTCGCCCTTGAAGCCCTCGAAGGCGACGTCCGGGTCGCGGAAATACTCGTAGCGCAGCGTATCGAAATTGTTCTCGCCAACGGCAAAGGGTTCCGTCGCACCCCAGTAGTTGGGATCGCGCTGATAGGTGATCGACGATCCCGCATTGAACGAGGCGAGCTTGTAGGGCCCCGAGCCCATCGGTGGCTCCAGCGTCGAGGCGCCGAGATCGCGTGGCTTGCCGGTTGCGTCCTTGCCCGTCCACCAGTGTTTGGGCAGCACCATCAGTTGTCCGAGGATGTTGGGCAACTCGCGGTTGCCTGTGGTGGAAAACGAGAAGGTGACCTGGTCGGGGGCCGTGACCTCGGCCTTGGTGACGTCCTGGTAGTATTGCTCGAGGTTGGGGTTGAGCTTGACCTCCTGCTCGAACGACCACACCACGTCGTCGGGCGTGATCGGCTGGCCGTCCTGCCATTTCGCTTTGGGGTTGAGGCGGAATGTCGCCGAGGAAATGTCCGGCGGGAAGGCAAAGGCATTGGCAATCAGCGCATAGGCCGAGCTCGGCTGGTCGAGCGAAGGTCCCATCAGGGTCTCATAGACGAGACCGAGGCCGGCCGCTGCTTCGCCCTGCGGCAGGATCGGATTGAACGTGTCGAAGCCGCCCAGGTCGTACAGTCGGGCCAGCCCACCTTTGGGCGCATCGGGATTGACGTAGTCCCAGTGCTTGAAGCCCTCGGCATATTTCGTCGCCTCGACCAGCGAGCTGCCGATTAGCCATGGCCCATTCTGCGCCGGGTCGGCCATCGCCGGCAGCGCGGCGAGCGACAAAGCAGCGGTGAGAGCGAGGGCGGTGAACCGGACGATCATGGCGGGCCTCTGAGAACTCGGACGGGGAAAGCTTAGCACGGGGCAGTGGTTTGACTAGGCCGGGGGAGGGGGAGTCGCGCGGCTGTGAAGGGCCGCTGCCATCAGCGCCTGCGTGTAAGGCGACCGCGGGGCGTCGAAGATTTGCGCGGCCGGTCCGCTTTCGACCACCTTGCCGTCCTTCATCACCAGCACGTCATTGGCCAGCGCGCGAACCACCCGCAAATCGTGCGAAATGAACAGATAGGTCAGCCCATGCCGCTGCTGCAGCTCGCGCAGCAAATCGACCACTTGCGCCTGAACGCTCATGTCGAGCGCCGATGTTGGCTCGTCCAGCACCACGAGCCTTGGTTCGAGCACCATGGCGCGGGCGATGGCGATGCGCTGGCGCTGGCCGCCGGAAAACTCGTGCGGGTAGCGGCTGGCGATCGCCGGATCGAGTCCCACCTCGGTCAGCACCTGCTCGACCCGACGCTGCCGTTCGCCCGCCGACAGCTCCGGCATGTGCACCCCAAGGCCCTCGGCGACGATCTCGCCGATCGGCATGCGCGGCGACAGCGACCCGAACGGGTCCTGGAAGACGATCTGCAAATTCTTGCGCAAAGGCCGCATCTGCGCCCACGAACGCGTCTGGATGTCGTCGCTCACGAACGCGATCCGTCCCTCAGACGACACCAGTCGCAGCAGCGCCCGGCCGAGCGTGGTCTTGCCCGAACCGGATTCGCCGACGATGCCCAGCGTCTGCCCGGCGCGCACCACGAGGCTCACATCGTCGACCGCCTTGATGTGACCGACGACGCGCCGGAGCACCCCGCGCTTGATCGGAAACCAGACGCGCAAATCCGTGGCCTCGATCACCACCGGCGCACTGGCGTTGGCAGCCGGCGGCAGACCTCGCGGCTCGGCGGCCAGCAGGTGTCGGGTGTACGGGTGCTGCGGGTCGGCAAAAATCCGCGCTGTCGGGCCGCGCTCGACGATCTCGCCCGCCGTCATCACGCACACCTCGTCGGCCATTTCTCGCACGATGCCGAGGTCGTGGGTGATGAACAGCATGGCCATGCCGCGCTTCTTCTGCAGCGATTTGAGCAGGGCCAGGATTTGCGCCTGGACCGTCACGTCGAGCGCAGTCGTCGGCTCGTCGGCGATCAAGAGCTCCGGCTCGTTGGCGAGCGCCATGGCGATCATCACCCGCTGCCGCTGTCCGCCCGAAAGCTGGTGCGGATAGGCATCGAGCCGGCTCGCCGCGTCGGCGATGCCGACCTCCTCGAGCAAGTCCAGCGTCCGCCGCCGTGCCGCCGCCTTGCCGAGCCCCATGTGGATACGGAGCGCTTCGCTCACCTGACGCTCGATCGTGTGCAGCGGGTTGAGCGAGCTCATCGGCTCCTGGAACACCATCGAGATCGACTTGCCGCGAATGCTCCGCAGGTCCCGGTCGCTCACCGCGCCGAGGTCCGTTCCTTTGAACAGGGTCCGCCCGCTGATCCTCGCCGAGGCCGGCAGCAGCCGCAGGATCGAGGCCGCGGTCACCGACTTGCCCGAGCCCGATTCCCCCACCAGCGCCAGCGTCCGTCCCGCCGCGATCTCGAACGAGATGTTCTTCACCGCCTGCACGACCCGCTCGTCGACGCGAAAGTCGATGGTGAGGTTTTCGACTGCGAGCAGGGCGCTCATCCGAATGTCTTCCGCGGATCAAAGGCGTCGCGGACGGCCTCGCCGATGAAGATCAGGAGCGACAGCATGATCGAGACGGTAAGAAAGCCGGTGAGCGCCAGCCAGGGCGCCTGGAGGTTGTTCTTGCCCTGGTTGAGCAGTTCCCCCAGCGAGGCGGAGCCCGGCGGCAAGCCGAAGCCGAGGAAGTCGAGCGAGGTGAGCGTCGTGATCGAACCGCCGAGGATGAACGGCAGGAAGGTGAGGGTCGCCACCATCGCGTTGGGCAGCAGGTGCCGCCGCATGATGGTGACGTTCGACACGCCCAGTGCCCGGGCCGCCTCTACATATTCGAAGTTGCGGCCGCGCAGGAATTCTGCCCGCACCAGCCCGACCAGCGACACCCACGAAAACAGCAGCAGGATGCCCAGCAGCGTCCAGAAGCTCGGCGCGATGACGCTTGAGATGATCAGCAGCAGGTAGAGGGCCGGGACCGAGGTCCAGATGTCGATGAAGCGCTGCAGCAGCAGATCCGTCCAGCCGCCGAAATAGCCCGAAACCGCGCCCACCACGATGCCGATCACCGAGGAGATGGTCGTGAGCGCGAGCCCGAACAGTACCGAGATGCGGAAGCCGTACAGCAGCCGCGCCACCACGTCGCGTCCCTGGTCGTCGGTGCCGAGCCAGTGCAGGTTGCCGCTGACGCAGTCGGGGTCGGCGAGGCCCTGCGCGTAGCCCGAGCAGAGCTGCTCGCGCGTCATGGTCCAACTCGGCGGGGCAGGGGCCGGAACCGGCAGCATGTTGTCGACCGTCGCATACGAGAAGCGAATCGGCGGCCAGATCATCCAGCCATTGGCGTTGATCTCGTCGCGGTTCACCGGATCGCGGAAGTTGGTCGTCGCAAGGAAGCCCCCGAACTTGGCCTCCGGGTAGTTGATCGCGAACGGGAACAGCAGCTCGCCCTTGTAGGAGGCAATGATCGGCCGGTCGCCGGCGGTGAACTCCGACACCAGCGACACCCCGAACAGCGCAAGGAACAGCCACAGCGCCCAGAGCCCGCGCCGGTTGGCGGCGAAATTGCGCAGCCGGCGTCGCGTGATCGGCGACATCAATGGCTTGGGGGCCCTCGCAACGTCATTCCTTGGCCATTCCTTTGCGGAAAAACCGTCATTTATCGTCATACGTCGCGGCTCTCGAAATCGATCCGCGGGTCCACCCACGCG
>JANXSI010000388.1 GCA_025352765.1 Devosia sp.
TGTGTTCGACCGGATCGTCCAGAGCTGGGATACCGCCAACAAGCCGTCCGAACTCGCAGATTACTCCGTTTGCACAACGTGGGGGATCAAGGGCGCGCACTTCTATCTTCTCCATGTCCTGAGAAAGAAGCTCTCCTATCCGGAACTTCGCCGCGCGGTAATCGATCAGAGCTTATTCTACCAGCCAAAGGTCATCCTGATCGAGGACAAGGCATCGGGCACACAGCTCATTCAGGATCTGATCGCCGACGGGCTGAGACCGGTCACACGCTACGTACCGACCGGCGACAAGGTCATGCGCCTGAACTCGCAAACCGCAACGATGGAACATGGTTTTGTTCACCTGCCTACCGAAGCCTCATGGCTGGCCGACTATTTGCACGAGATGACGATTTTCCCGAACGGCCGTCACGATGACCAGGTCGACTCGACGGCCCAGATCCTCGATTGGTGCAAAATCCCGATCCCTGGTTCCGGCATGTTCCAATATTATCGTGAGCAGGCTGAAGCGATCGGTGGCGTCAGATCGCCGGCCACAATGACGCGGTTGCGGGCGCCAGCGGGTATTTCACACGCGTATGGCCTCTCTGGCCGGCAATACGCAGTTCATGAGGGCCATATCAACGATGTGGCTTCCGAGGACGTTGGGCCCTTTGTGGCTTCCGGCTTTGCTCGGCTCCCGTAGACCTCCCCATCAGCAGGTCGGATGCCGCCTGTAGTCGCTCTAGCCTTAGTCCGCGAATAAGCGGGGCCTTGCCGGCAAGCCTCGCCGACGAAACATCGACTGCCCGGGCATTATTGTCGGCCAGGGGTTCCGGAAGCGGTCGAGATCGTGCTTTCCTAAGTACCTCGCGAGCGCAGCGGCGTCTCAGGTACGCCGCACTTTTTGAGTTGGGGATTGCGGTGGATAAAACATCCGATCAAGCGGTTGCATTTTTCTGTCGACACCTCGTCGGAATATCGCTCGTCTACCGTCACGTTTCCGACCCCACTCTCAAACCGTCAACGGTAGACACCTATTCCGGGACTGCTCCATTTCCACGACGCTGTCTCGTGGCTGATCGCGGGCCACGTCGTCGCCGAAAATAGAAGAGTGCTACGGACGCAAAGACATCCAAGTGGCCACACCGACTTCTGCAACTGACACGCAGGACCCTCCCGACAATTGGCTTAGTGCGGCCGACGCAGTCCGGTCGGGCCTGGGACGCGGGCGGATTCCTTGAAATTCCAGTGACGATCCGAAAAATGCGTAGTTCGCCGATCCAACGGGTGAGGATAGGTGGTCGGCCCAGCTAGGGTCTGGAAGCGCAATGCCTCTGTTGTACACAGGCAACTAGTCTGCGACTTTCTCGCCGCGTTCCGCGAAAAAGCATCGACAGGTTGCTCCTACAAGGCGACCGTAGCCAGTGAGAGCGCAGGCATGACATCAAACTTTTTCGAGTTCGAAAACTGTAGGCTCTTTGCACTGCCTCCCTTAGCCGGAGCGTTCGAGAAAGCATATTTTTCCACTAGCCAGATCTCTGGCGGAAGCGCCACCGCATGTCCGTGAAGTACCATGTCGACGCGGTCTGGTGCGACACACGAGGCGTGTACGCGAGGGGCTGGGCATATGATCCAACCTCTAAAACTTGCCAAGTCCATTTGAGGTCGGGCGACCACAAGTCCGGTGCGGGGCAAGTCGTGTTTCGCCCAGACGTCAAGGCAGCCTTTCAGGACGTGGACGATGATCAAAGCGGATTCGCCTGTTACTTATCGTGCGAGCCGTTTCGTCCGGTCTTCCTAACCTTTGAAACCTCACTTGGGACCACCGAATTCCCCTTGGAAGCCGGATCATCGGATGAGCCTCATGGACTATGGGAACACACCGACCCGATGGACGAGTTTGTCCGTCGGGCGAAGACCATTGGCGGCAAGGTTTTGGAGATCGGGGCCCGAGTTGTAAGCCCTGCCGGGAGATTGCAAGCCGCGCGCTTTGCTCCAGAATGTGAGTTCATTGGTGCCGACATTCACGCGGCCGTCGGCGTGGACGTCGTCGTCGACGCGCATTCCCTCACTAGTAAGATCGAACCAGGCAGCCTTTCATCCATCTTTTCGCTGGCGGTCTTGGAGCACATTGCGGTTCCATGGGTGGTCGCCGCTGAGATAAATCACGCGCTTAGGATAGGTGGCCTGACGTATCACCTCACACCACAGTCCTGGCCCTTGCACGAAAAGCCGAATGACTTCTGGCGAATGTCCGACGATGGGCTCAGGGTGCTTTTTGGGGAGGCCATGGGCTTCGAGGTCCTTTACGCGGGGATGGCAAACCCGCTTAGCTTCCACACCCCGAAAGCGATGAGGATGCCTCCCTATCTGGAGTTCCCATTGGAAGTGGGCATGGCCGCGTCTTTTATCCTCTCCAGAAAGGTGAGGGACGTGCCGCCCTCGGCGGTATCATGGCCCGCAACCAGAAGGGCAATGGAGCAGCAGGCGCTGCAGTATCCCCGCCATGACCCATAACAGGACCATCCTACCACGAGTCTTGCTCGACACGCGGCGTAAGCACGCTGAGGACCAACTGCTCCTCGCCTCGGGATTTTTCGACGTTGAGTGGTACAACGCAAAGTATACCGACGCTGCATCGCATCGGCTGACGGCGGTTCGTCACTACTGCGAAATTGGAGCCGCAAAGGACTACGATCCAGGCCCGGATTTCAGCACCTTCTGGTACAGGCGAGCAAATCCCGACGTCGCGGAGAGCGGTATCAATCCGCTCTTGCATTTCGTTCGTCACGGCAGTGCTGAGGGCCGACTACCTTTTCCATCAGTTCGCCCACAGACCGGCGATATCACCCTGACACTGGCTGATCGATTGCGGCGCTCCCCTTGGTTCGACAGCGCTTGGTATCTTTCACAATACCCGGATGTCGCGGCAGCCTCAATTGATCCGGTCGCTCACTACTTAGAGCGGGGAGCATATGAGGGCCGCGATCCGGGTCCCGATTTTTCTACGTCCGGTTACCTTGAAGCCAATCCAGATGTGGGGCACTCCGAACTAAATCCTTTGGTTCATTACCTCCTATACGGTTCAGAGGAAGGGCGGCGGTTGCGGGATGACTATCAGGAATGGCACAACAGATTTGGCCGTCTTGATCACGATGATAGAACGGCCATTCAAGCTCACATTGGGAGAATGAAGTGGCACCCCACTATCTCTATAATCGTGCCGATCTACCAGACGCCCATTAGATTTCTAACCGAGATGATACGTTCCGTCGTGTCCCAGGAATATGGCAATTGGCAACTGTGCCTTGTGGACGATGCGTCTGCAAATCCTGAAATTACGGACCTACTTCGACACTTCGCCGCTTCCGATCAGCGAATATCTACAAAAGCTCGTGCGCATAATGGCGGCATTTCCGATGCCTCGAACGACGCGCTGGCAATGGCGACGGGGGACTACGTTGCCCTGCTAGACCATGACGATGTGCTGGACGATACGGCACTCTACCAGGTCGGGGTGGAGCTCAACGACCACCCTGATGCAGATATCGTTTACACTGACTCTGACCTCATCGGCGGCGATGGCCGCCTATCGAATGCGTACTTCAAGTCCAACTGGAACTATGATCTACAGCTAGGTCACAATCTCATCAGCCACTTAGGTGTCTACAGGAGATCCCTGGTCGTTCGGATTGGAGGATTTCGTCGGGAGTTCGACGGCAGTCAAGACTATGACTTCGCACTTCGAGCTATCGAGAATACGACTCCTGCGAACATCCGTCACATCCCGTTTCCGCTGTACCACTGGCGTGAGGGAGAGAATTCGACCGCGTCAGGGATATACTTGAAAAGCGGACTCTACGATGCACAGCAACGGGTTATCGAGAATATGCTGGTTCGTCGGAATGTTGCGGCGTCGCCTGAACGGACCCTGAACGGGTGGCGATTGCGCTACCGGATCCCGGAACCGAAGCCGCTGGTTTCGATTGTGATCCCGAC
>JANXSI010000132.1 GCA_025352765.1 Devosia sp.
CCCGACGGGCTTGCCGCCGTCCATCCGCCGCGGCTAGTGTCCGCCACCGATTGTCCAAGGAGTAAGCATGGCCACGCAGATGATCCCCGTAATCCTCGCCGGCGGGCAGGGGACGCGGCTGTGGCCCCTGTCGCGGTCGGCGCGGCCCAAGCAATTCCTGGCCATGACCGGGCGCCTGAGCCCGTTCCAGGAAACGCTCGAACGGGTCCGTGATTCGGGTCGCTACGGCCCGCCCATCATCATCACCAATGCCGAGTACCGCTTCATTGTCGGCGAACAGGCCGAGGAACTGGGGATCAAGCTTGGCGGCGTGCTGCTCGAGCCGGTCGCCCGCAACACCACGGCCGCCATCGCCGCCGCGGCGATCTTCGCCGAGCGCGCCCATGGCGCCGACGCCGTCATCCACGTGCTGCCGTCCGATCACGCCGTGAACACAGACGCCAATTACTGGCAGTCCGTCGACACCGCTGCCGCCGCCGCGTCGGCCGGCCGCCTCGTGACCTTCGGCATCACTCCGACCGCTCCCGAAACCGGCTATGGGTATATCGAGGCCGGGGCCGCCCGTGACGATGGCACGCGCGAAGTCGCCCGCTTCGTCGAAAAGCCCGACTCCGAGAAGGCCGCCGCAATACTGAAGCAGGGCGGCTTCTACTGGAACTCCGGCATGTTCATGCTGGGCGTCGGCAGCTTCCTCGGCGAATGCCGGGCACTGTCGCCCGAGAGCTTCGACGCCGCGCAGGGCGCCGTGGTCAACGCTAAGGCCGATCTCGACTTCATCCGTCTCGATGCCGAGAGCTTCGGCAAGGCGCCGAACATTTCGGTCGACTACGCCATCTTCGAAAAGACCAAGCTGATCGCCATGATCCCGGTCAGCTTCTTCTGGTCGGACCTGGGCAGTTGGGATGCGGTATGGAAGGTCTCCGACAAGGACGGCGGCAACAATGCCGTGATGGGCGATGCGACGCTCTCCAACACCACCAACTCCTTCGTGCTGTCGGAAAAGGCCCACGTCGCCGTCGAGGGGCTCGACGATGTCGCGGTGATCGCCACCGAAGACGCCGTCTATGTCGGCAAGCTCTCCGAGGCGCAGAAGGTCGGCGCCATGGTCAAGAGCCTGAAGCTCTCGCCGGCCACGCAGGGGATCACCGAGATCCACCGCACCGCCTATCGTCCGTGGGGCGGCTATTCCTCGGTGCTGAGCGGCGCGCGCTTTCAGGTCAAGCGCCTGTTCGTCAAGCCGGGCAAGAAGCTCTCCCTGCAAAAGCACCATCATCGCGCCGAGCACTGGATCGTCGTTTCAGGGACCGCCGAGGTCACCATCGACGGCAAGGTCACGATGCTCAGCGAGAACCAGTCGATCTATCTGCCGCTCGGCTGTGTGCATCGACTCGCCAACCCCGGCAAGATCCTGCTCGAGCTGATCGAAGTGCAGACCGGCTCCTATCTCGGCGAGGATGACATCATCCGCATCGAGGACGAGTTCGGGCGCGCCTGATGCCCGAACCGATCGTCTCCGTCCGGGGTCTGAGGAAGCGCTTCGGCGGCCGGGAAATCCTGCACGGCCTCGATTTCGACATTCCGGCCGGCCGCATCTATGGGCTGATCGGGCACAACGGTGCTGGCAAGACCACGACGCTCAACGCCATGCTCGGGCTGACGTCGTACCAGGGCACCGTTCGAGTCCTCGGACTCGATCCCTATCGGCACCGGCCGCGCCTGATGCGCGATGTCGCCTTCATTTCCGATGTCGCGAGCCTGCCGCGCTTTCTCAAGGTCCGCGAACTGTTCGCGATGCTGCGGGACATCCATCCGAAGTTCTCGACCGAGCGCGCCTTGAGCTTCCTCGACGGGACCGAAGTGCGGCAGACCGCAGTGATCGGGCAATTGTCCAAGGGTATGCTGGCGCAACTGCACCTTGCGGTCGTGCTGGCGATCGATGCCCGCCTGCTGGTGCTCGACGAGCCGACGCTGGGTCTCGACATCACCTACCGCAAGCGCTTCTACCGCCGGCTGGTCGAGGACTACATGACGCCCGACCGCACGCTGCTGATCACCACTCACCAGGTCGACGAGATCGAGCAGATGTTCACTGACATCATGTTCATCAAGGATGGCGCGATGATCCTGCACTCGCCGATGGACGAGGTAGAACACCGCTACACCCAGCTCGTTGCCGCGCCCGACAAGATCGAGGCGGCGCGCGCGCTGCATCCGGTGTTCGCCGAGACGCGCTTCGGCCAGACCGTGCTGGTCTACGACAGCGCCACGCGGGCCGCACTCGATCCTCTCGGAACGGTCAGTACGCCGACCCTTTCGGATCTTTTCGTCGCCTTGATGAGCCGCGACACGGGGGTGAGCTGATGTTCCGCTCCTGGCGCGCCCTGGTGGTCCGCGAATATCTCGAGCACCGCATTCCCGTGCTCTACTTCCCGCTCGGCATCCTCGGGCTGTTCACGCTCGCCGCCGTCACCGGCGTGCTGTTCAACAAGCTGCATTTGGCGGCCGACTTCGCCATCGGCAACACGCTCAAGATCTTCGAGCTCGGCTACCTCGTGCTAATGGCGTTGTGGTTCGTCTATCTCGTCATCGCGCTGTTCTTCTACTTCGGCGACGCCTTCAGTGCCGACCGGCGCAACAATGCGATGTTGTTCTGGAAGTCGATGCCGGTCAGCGACCTCAAGATCATGGCGTCGAAATTTTTCGCCGGCGTGACGCTGTTTCCCTTGCTCATCCTCGCCATCGGCGCCATCAGCGGATTAGTGTTCTACTTCGTCTTCAACGTCGCCGTCATGGCCCTGCCGTCGCTGGTGCCGCCCGAACCGCTGGTGGCTCTCAGGAGTTTCGGCCAGATCAGTACCTTTGCCATCGTCTATCTGGCGCTGGCGCTGCTCTGGTACGCACCGTTCCTTGCCTGGGTCGGCGGCCTGTCGACGATCTTCGGTCGCTGGAGCCTGCCGCTGGCCTTCGTCATCCCGGGACTCCTCGCGATCGTCGAAAACATGGTGCTGCTCGGCCAGGGCCCACGCGGCGGCTACATCTGGGGCTATCTCGCCAATCGCTGGCAGTTCGGGTTGACCAATATCGACTACGGCCTGCTCGCCGCCTCGCCACAGCCGTTCGACGCCGGCTACTACGTGCCTCGTCTCGTCAGTCTCGTCGACTGGACCGCACTCGCCACCGGCCTCGTGTTCGCGGCTGCGGTGATCTGGCTCGCCAGCGAATATCGGCGCCGCCGTATTTCCTGAACCGGACATTGAGCCGGAATCGCGAACGCAGCCTTCGGCTTGCGCGAACTCCGGCCCATGGGCTGCAGCCGCCCCGTGCCTATATATCAGGGTAGCAAACCCAGGAGCCGAAATGGTCTTCCCCGTCGAATCCCAGTCCACCGTGCGCAGTGCGCCCGCCCTGCCGCTGGCCACAAAGCTCGGCGCGGTCCACATCGCGGTCACCGACCGCGCCAAGGCGCTCGCCATCTGGCAGGACGTCGTCGGGCTCGAACTGATCTCGGAGGAGGGTAAGGCGCTTCGACTCGGCGCCGGCGGCAAGGTGCTGATCGTGCTCGAAACCGGCGCTGTGCGTCCCGTCGTTCCCAAGAGTACCGGCCTCTATCACGTCGCCATCCACGTCCCCAGGCGCACCGACATGGCGCAACTGGCGATCCGCGCCCTGCAGCGGGGCGTGCGCATTTCGCCGACCGATCATCTGGTGTCGGAGGCCATCTATCTTTGGGATCTCGACGGCAACGGCATCGAGATCACCTTCGAGACGCCGTGGCGCGGCACGCTCGGCGATCCGGACTCCGGCAGCTATGCAACGACCATCGATGGCAAGCCGCATTCTGGTCGCGAGCCGATCGACCTCAACCAGATGCTGGGCGAGTTGGGCCCAAGCCCGGTGCTTGAGGTCACCATGCCGGCCGGAACCCGCATCGGGCACGTCCACGTTCACGTCAACAGCCTCGAAAAGTCGATGGACTTCTACCGCGACGGCCTGGGCTTTGGCGGCCTGTTCCTGATCCGCTCTTTCGGCATGGGCGATGTCGGTCTCGATTACACGCCGCACACCATCGCCTTCAATGTCTGGTCGGGTCCGACCGCCACCCAGGCTCCCGCCGGCTCCGCCGGCCTGCGCTGGTTCACCATCGTGGTGCCGGACGAGGCCGCGCTCGACAACATCCGTGCCCGGCTCACCGCCCATCACTACGGGTTTGGCGAGATCGGCGGCGGCATCGAGGCACGCGACCCCTCAGGCAATCTGGTGAAGATCCTAACTGCCAACTGAGGGATGCGGCAATCGGGGCGCGGATCGGCTGTGGGTAAGCCCGGCCGGCCGCCCCGCGTCCCCGCGCAGCCGTGCTATATCGCCCCTCTTTGTGAACGGATCGACTCGCACACCCGATGAATATTGCCGTCGACATGGGAACGGCCGCCG
>JANXSI010000134.1 GCA_025352765.1 Devosia sp.
GGAACCGTTTTCATGGGGACCGGGCCCTGCTGGCAGGATGGCGTTTTGTGTTGCCCTGTGTTTCATGTGCACGAATGTCCTCGCGACAAGATTGAACGCACACCGTCGCCGATCACGCTATTAGGGGGATAGCAACGAGAGGCCGAGCCTCTTGTGTCCTGTTTTTGGAGCGATGTGCACATGGAGCGCACAGCCTATTTTCGTTACGACGGGGAAGCCGCGCGCAACGTGGTGTTCCCTCTTGGCGGCATTGGCGCCGGCTCTGTCGGTATCGGTGCGGACGGTCGGCTGCGCGATTGGGAGATCTACAACCGTCCCAGCAAGGGCAGCGTCAACGGCTTCAGCCACTTTGCCGTGCGCGCCGAACGGGATGGTGCTGTGCTCGATACACGGGTGTTGCACGGACCGTTCCAGGGCTCGCTGACCGGCGATCACCTCGGAAAGCACTTCAATTCGTTTGGCTTCGGCGTGCGCCGCGAACACATGGCAGGCTTCCCCAGCTTCGAGCAATGCGCGCTCTCTGGGCCTTACCCGGTGGCGACGCTCGATTTCGCCGACAAACGCTTCCCCGGGACGATTACCATCGAAGCCTTCAGCCCGTACCTGCCGATGGAGAGCCGGTACTCGAGCATGCCAGTGGCGATGTTCGAGTTCACCCTCACCAACACAACAAGCAAGCCGATAGACTACACGCTGATCGGCTGCCTCGGATTTGAATTCCGCGATCAGTCGGTGGTCAGCGTCAGCACCGGGGGTGGTCGGACGACACTGTCGGGGCGCTCCGTCTCGGACCGCGCGTCGATCCACTACAGCGAGCTCAGCATCGCGACCGACAGCGCCGAGACAAGCTACCAGCATCATTTCTACCGCGGCAGCTGGTTCGATGCGCTCGAAGTCTACTGGCAGGACATCAGTCGACCGGGCCCGCTCAAAGACCGTCACTATGACGACGGCAGCGAACGGCGCTCCCCGCCGGTTGGCGCGCTTGCCGAGCACGGCACTCTTGCAAGCCACGTGACGATCCCCGGCGGCGAGAAGCGCACGATTCGCATCGCCATTGCATGGTACGTGCCCAATGCCTCCAAATACTGGATCTCGAATGGTGCGTTGATCGGCGAGCCCAAGGATATCTCGAGCGTCTGGAAGAACTACTACGCCACGCAGTGGCCGAGCGCCGATGCGGTTGTGGCTGAAACCTTTACCGAGTGGGAGGTCCTTGCTGGCCAGACCAAGCGTCTGCAGTCCGAGCTCCTCGCCTCCACTCTACCAGTTGCAGTGCTCGATGCCGTCTCTGCCAACCTATCGATCGTAAAGACCGCCACGGTGCTGCGGCTCGAAGACGGTACGTTCTATGGCTGGGAAGGCTGCCATCCGGATGCCGGTTCCTGCGAGGGCAGCTGCACCCACGTGTGGAACTACCAGCAAGTACTGCCCTTCCTGTTCCCCGACCTCGAGCGCTCGATGCGGGAAGCCGATTTCACCTATAACCAGTTGCCCAGCTCGGGCGGCATGGCCTTCCGCCTCGCTCTGCCGCTCGGCATCGGCACCTCCGATTTCCGCCCCTGCGTCGATGGTCAGTTCGGCAACGTGCTCAAGGCCTATCGGGACTGGAAGCTGACCGGCGACCTCGATTGGCTGAAGAATATCTGGCCGCACGTCAAAGCGGCCATTGCCTACGCATGGCACCCCGAGAACTACGACAAGTGGGATCCAGAGAAGTCTGGTGTACTCACCGGTCGCCAGCATCACACCCTCGACATGGAGCTGTTTGGGCCGAACTCCTGGCTCAACGGCTTCTACCTCGCAGCGCTGAATGCCGGCTCGCAGATGGCCCGCGCCGTCGGCGACGACGATACCGCAACCGAATACACGGAGATCTACGCTCGCGGACGCAAGTGGACGCACGAACACCTATTCAACGGCAGCTACTTCGTCCAGCAAGTCGATCTCGCCGACAAGACCCAGCTCGGTCCCTACGAGGTTGATCGAGGTCACTTCGTACGCGGCTCGATCTACAACTTGTACTGGAGTGAAGAGCACGGCCAGTTGAAGTATCAAATCGGCGAGGGGTGCGAGATTGACCAGGTGCTGGCACAGTGGCACGCGAGCCTCTACGGGCTGGGCGATATCTTCGAACCAGAGCAGTTCGCTTCCGCTGTCCGCGCGATCTACGAGCACAACTTCCAGCGTCGCCTGGGCGACGTCCCCAATCCCTGCCGCGTCTTCGGACTGGAGAATGAAGCGGGGACGCTGATGTGCGCCTGGCCCGAAGGCGCGGAGCGCCCGGCGATCCCGGTTCCCTACAGCCAGGAGACCATGCACGGCTTTGAGTATGCGTTCGGCAGCCAGCTGATGATGATCGGCGAACTCGACAAAGGCGTTGAAGTCTTTGCGGCGGTGCGTGACCGCTACCGCGGCCACAACCGAAATCCGTGGAACGAGATCGAATGCGGTTCCAACTATGCGCGGTCGATGGCGAGCTACGCAGCGGTGCTGGTACTTTCGGGTTTCAGTTTCGACCTTGCGGCAGCCCGCATTGCCTTCGAGCCCAAGCTCCATAGTGACGGCCGATTCCGCTCTCTGTGGTCTACCGGCACCGGCTGGGGCGTAGTCGCCATCAATGACGGCGAGGCCCATCTGACCGTGCTCGGCGGCAGCCTGACGATCACCACGGTCACCATCTGCGGCCAGGCCTTCAAGGCGACCGCAACCGATTATTTTGGCGGGACGCCCGTGCAGATCGGCGACCGCGCCACGTTCAACCCCGGCATGGGCATGATGCTCCGGCATGCGGGGATAGTCATCAGCGCCAAACCGGACATCGCCAACACCTAAGTGTACGCGACAACAGGAGGAGATCCTATGCGTAACCGATTGATTCTCAGTGCAGTGGCATCTGCCATAGCACTCGCCATGGCAGCATCGTCTGCGCTCGCCCAGCCGGCGTCCGACATCACCGCGACCCTCAAGATCTTTCAAAACGTCGGAGACCAGAAGGTCAGCTCGACAAACGAGGCGATCGCTCGCTTCAAGCTGAAATATCCCAACGTCACGATCGAGCCGCAATACGTTCCGCAGAATACCTGGGGCGAGTACAATACCTCGTTCATCAACCAGGTGGCGACCGGCGACGCGCCGGACATCGTGTTCGCTGCCATCGAGGGCTTCGCCGAAACCGCCAATCGCGGCCTGCTGCGAGATCTCGGCCCTATCTTCGACAAGGACCCCAAGGCCAAGGCCGTGCTAGATGAGATAGATCCGAACCTACTCAACGGCATGCGGACGCGCTCGACCGGGCAGCTCAACTTCTTCCCGACCGAGTGGAACAATATTGTTATCTACTACAACAAGGACATGTTCGACAAAGCCGGACTGGCCTATCCGACCGACAAATGGACCTGGGCGGACTTCCGCGAGGCGGCCAAGAAGCTGACGATTACCGACGCGAACGGCAACGTCACCCAGTACGGCTACTTCGTTCCCGGGTTCAACTTCGGCCTGACGCCGTGGTGGTACACCAACGATGCGAGCGTGCTCGACAAGGACTGGAAGGTCCCGGCCGTCACCTCGGCGAACTTCCGCGAGTCGCTGCAGTTCCTGCATGATCTCATCCATGTCGACAAATCGGCCCCGGCCTTCGAAGCGGGCGTCGGCTCCGACAAGTTCGACGCCCTCCAGGTGGCTATGGTCTCAGCTGGTCACTGGGTCGTCCCCGATATGGTCAAGAGCGGCTTGACCCGTGTAGGCGTGCAGACCATGCCGAGCAACAAGGTGCAGACGACGGTGTTCGGTATCGGCGGCCTGGCAATTACCAGTGCTTCAAAGAACCCCGAACTTGCCTGGGAGTTCGTCAAGGAGATGACCGGCAAGGAGTTCCAGACCAGTCTCGCCGACTCAGGCGGCTCGATCCCCAGTTGGCGGAGCCTGGCGACGACCGACAAGTACCTTGCCTATCCCGACAATGCGCAGCTCTTCTACGCCTCCGCCGCCACCGCCTTGCCCGTAGTCGCACCGGCGAACTTCGCCGAGGTCGAGGAAATAACGATGCGGCACGTCGGAGCCTATCTGACCGATAGCGAGGACCTGGACACGACCATCAGTGGCCTCGACAGCGAGTTGTCGCGCGCGATGCAACGTATCAACAAATAATCGACGGGAGCGGGGCGCACCACGCGCCCCGCCCTCGCGGGAGAGCGACCCATGGCCAAAAGCCTGCGCCAACGAGAAACCATCGCCGGTTATAGCTTCCTGGCGCCGGCCTACATTCTTTACCTGCTGTTCCTTGCGGTCCCGCTCGTGGTTTCGCTGATCCTTGCGTTCCTGCAGGTCGATCGTTTCGACCTCTCTACCGAGTTCGTCGGTCTCTCCAACTTCGAGTGGGTGCTCGGCGATCCCCGTTTTTGGCGGACCTTTCGCAACACGTTCTACTTTATCGCGCTCGCCGTGGTGGGCAATGTGGGCCTGGGACTCGTGTTGGCCGTCCTCCTCGACCGCAACATCCCAGGCCCGCTGCTCTACCTGTTCCGGCTCGCCTATTTCCTGCCGGTGCTGGTGTCGCTGGCCTTCGTCTCGTTCATCTGGCGATTCCTGTTCTCCTTTGATCTGGGGGTCATCAACTATTATATCCGGATCCTGGGACTTACGCCCGTCGGCTGGCTGACCGACAAGAACGTCGTCATGCTGTCGATCGTCATCATCGACGTCTGGAAGAATGTTGGCTTCTTCGTCATCATCTTAGTCGCCGCCCTACAAGGCGTGCCGCGCAACCTGATGGAGGCGGCGCGCATCGACGGCGCATCGCCTCTGACCACGCTGCGGCGCATAAAGCTGCCCTACATCGCCCCGGTCATCCTGTTCTGCGTGACATACGCCACTATCGGTGGTCTGCAGGTCTTCGATTCGATCAAGATTATCACAGACGGCGGGCCAGGAGATTCAACTCGGTCGGTGGTGATGTATATGTTCTCGGAGGCGTTTAGCGCCGGCAATCTAGGGACAGGTGCCGCGTCTGCCGTGACCTTGCTGGTTGTCATCGCCGCCGTCACCGCGACACAGCTGGCGCTAGCTCGCCGCGTCGCAAGGCGGTCGTGATGTCAACAGATCAGAACAGCATCTCGGCCCGTCTCTACTCGGCCACCCGCGCCATCTACTGGCGGAACCTGCCTGTCATGATCATCCTCGGTATCGGGGCCATATTCATGGTGATGCCATTCCTATGGATGTTCGCGACCAGCATGCGGCCCCCTGGGGAAGCCTACAAGCTGCCGCCGAGCTTCCTGCCGACCCGCATCAACTTCGACTCGTATCTCGCCGTCTTGAACTCGCCACTGCCGTTTCTGCGCATGTATCTCAATAGCTTTCTGGTCGCCGTCGCCACTACCATCGGTGTGATCGCCAGCAGCTCGATGGCAGCCTTTGCATTTTCGCGTTTGCGCTTTCCGGGCAGCTCCGTACTCTTTAGCCTGATGCTGGTTGGACTGATGGTTCCCTCAGGCCTGGTAGTCATTCCGTTGTACTATGGAATGGCGGCAGCGCGGCTGCTCGACAACCTATGGTCGCTGATACTACCTTCACTGGCGTCGCCGCTGGCAGTGTTCTTGATGCGACAGTTCATGGAGGGCCAGCCGCGAGAGTACGAGGAGGCGGCCTTCGTCGACGGCGCGAGCTACTGGACCATTTTTAGACGCATCTCGTTGCCGCAGATGGGGTCGCCGATCGCGGCGCTAAGCATCATCGTGTTTACGTCCAGCTGGAACAACTTCCTTCTGCCGTTGATCTTCGTGCGCAAGTTCGAGGTGATGACGCTGCCGATCGGTATGGTGGGCCTATCGACCAGTTTCGGTGCTCTGTCCCTGTCGGTAATCATGGCCGCCGTGACAATGTGTGTGCTGCCACTGTTGGTGGTATTTCTCATCGCTCAGCGCTTCATCGTCGAAAGCGTCGCGAGCACTGGCATCAAGAGATAATTGGGGGCCACAGTGCTCGGATCGCAGATACTCGACCTCAACGCCTCGATCACCGGCAAGGATATCGGCGTCCCGGAGGTCAAGACCTTTGGCTTCGCTACGTTCCAAAAGGCGATGGCAACTTCCGACAGCTGGTCGTCGCACGGCGGGCCGGAGCTAGTTTTCGTTATTGAAGGGGAAGCGTGTTGGGAACTGGAGAATGAAGCGCTGATCCCGGTCACTGGCGGCCAGTTCGCGCTTTTCCCGGCCAACAAAAAGCACCGGATTGTTAACGGACTCTATCCGCCCAGTCACTCGTTCTGGATTGTCGTGGCTGGCGCCAGCCAGGTGACTGATCCCGCCTTGCTGACACGCGAAGGCCTCAGAGACTTTCAGAACCATCTGGGTCGCCGCGGCCTCACCCATGACATCGAGCCGCGCTGCATGGACGCGATCAGCGAATTGAACCGACTGATGGGCGATCCGCGCATCTACACTGGCTCAAGCCTGCTGATTGCCGAGATGCGGGCGGCGCTTCACACAGTGCTGATCGAGGGCTGGAAGGCCCAAGACAAAAAGCTTGCCGATCGCGGCAACAGCAGCTTGATCGACGACTTTCTCGAAGTCCTGCACTCAGACCCGGACGCCGAGCTCAACATCGGGGAAGTCGCCAACCGTCTTGGGTTTTCCCGCAGCTACCTGCACAACCGGTTCCGCAAGGAAGTCGGAATGTCGCCGAGCGACTATGCGCAGCGGCTGAGGATTAAGCGGAGCTGCAGCCGCCTCGTCACGTCCGACGAATCGGTGACTGACATAGCGATGGAGTTTGGCTTCGGCAGCTCCCAATATTTCTCGAGGGTGTTTCGCAAATACCTCGGCACAACCCCGACCGAATACCGCCACCAAATGCTGATCAGGGAACACTGACATGGCCACGCTCGCCCTTCGCGATATCCACAAATCGTTCGGCAAGCATGAGGTCATTCATGGCGTCAGCCTTGAAGTGAAAGACAGCGAATTCGTCGTCTTTGTCGGCCCCTCCGGTTGCGGCAAGTCGACGATGCTGCGGATGATCGCCGGGCTCGAGACGATTTCGGAGGGGCAGCTGCTGATCGACGGGGCGCTCATGAACGAGGAAGCTCCAACCAAGCGCGGAATCGCTATGGTGTTCCAGAACTACGCACTCTATCCGAACATGACGGTTTACCAGAACATGGCCTTCGGCCTCGAGCAGGCGAAGCTCCCAAAAGCACTGATCCTCGAAAAGGTAATGGATGCGGCGCGCACTCTTAAGATCGAGCCGCTGCTACATCGCTACCCCGGACAGCTCTCGGGTGGCCAGAGCCAGCGTGTCGCGATCGGCCGGTCGATTGTGCGCAACCCAAGCATTTTTCTGTTCGACGAGCCGCTCTCCAACCTCGATGCCGAATTGCGCGTCCACATGCGGGTCGAGATCGCCAATCTGCAGAAGCGGATGGGCCGAACGACGATCTATGTCACGCACGACCAGGTTGAGGCGATGACGCTGGCCCACACGATCGTAGTGTTCAACGAGGGTCGCATCGAGCAGGTCGGCACCCCGTTGGACCTTTACAACAAGCCGGCTAACCGCTTCGTGGCCGGCTTTCTCGGCTCCCCCAAGATGAACTTCCTCTCAGGCAAGGTCGGCAGCAGCGATGGCGGCAAGACCTGCATCGAGGTGTCGGGCGGCAAGCTGCCGCTGAACCATAGCCGCGCGGCCCGCGAGGGCGAAACCATAGATGTTGGCATTCGGCCCGAGCATGTCGAAGTGATCGCACCGGACCTCGCCGACGCCACCGCCCGCGTGCAGTTCACAGAGCAATTAGGTGGCGAGACCTTCCTTTATTGCGATGTAGGCAACGAGGGCAACGCGGAACGCATTGTCATCAAGCGGCCGGGCCAGCAGCGATTCAGCGACAACGAGCTGATCGGTCTCGCTATGAACCCAGTCGATATCTATTGTTTCGACAGTAAGACCGGGGCCTCACTTACCCCGTGACCGAGACGTGACCGAGTAACCACCGTATACATTATACACTCCAATTTGCACGCGCCGAAGCTCTCCGCTGTGCCGAAGTACTCGGCCAGCGCACGGGACACATACCCCCGGAAGCATGCGGGCTCGAGACAGACCTGCCCGGATAGCCCCTCCGGCCGCGCGGGTCGCCCATGGAGGCGCCCTTGACGGCTTTGCCGGTGGGACGATCATGAAGGACCAGGTGGCCGGCTGGCATCAGTGCCAGAGATATTCATTCCGCTCTGCACCACCCAGGACATGCCCAAAGGGAGAAGGTCTCCCCGTCGGAACAGGACGGCGCGCCAAAGGATTTTTATAGAACGATTGTATAACACCCGAAAGACCGCCCCGGCTCGCTGCTTGGCGTCTTTCAAAGGGCGACTGGACTTCCTCGGCGACCAGAGCAACACCAGCGTCATGGTTGATTGGCAGGAGCGTATTTGGTCGATCCAACCATGCCCGAATCCATTTCGGGCCTGTCCTCGTGCAAGGGCTGCCATTCGCGGCGGTACCATATGAGGACAATAATGATGACCAACAAACCCCTGACCGATGCCCAGCGTGTCGTGCTTTCACATGCTTCAATGCAGGCCGATGGCGCGGTGCTACCCCTGCCGCGCTCGACCCGGCTCAACTCTGGCGCGGTCGGGGTCTTGCTGCACAGCCTCTTAAAGCAGGCATTCGTGCGGGAACGACCGGCCGGTCGCGATGATGTTTCCTGGCGTGAGATCGATGGCGGGAATCGAGTGACCCTTGTGATCTCCGATGAGGGATGTGAGGCGATCGGTGTGGACGTTATCGGGACCGGTCCGGCAAAGGACATCGACCAACTGGCGTCGCAGTTCCCTGCGCCCGTCCCGGTATCTGAGCTGCCCTCGCCGGTGCGGACTTCTGCCGCAGTGCCAAAGGGTGGCACCAAGCTCGCGATCCTGATCGACGCACTGTCTCGACCAGGCGGCGTAACGATAGATGACCTGATTGTCGCCACTGGCTGGCAGGCGCATTCGATCCGAGGCGCCATGAGCGGCGCGCTCAAGAAGGATCGCGGACTGATTGTAACTTCTGAGAAGCTAGATGATCGCGGACGCGTCTATCGCCTTGCA
>JANXSI010000136.1 GCA_025352765.1 Devosia sp.
GGAAAACACCACCATCATCGACGGCGCCGGGCAGAAGTCCGACATCGAGGGCCGCGTTGCCCAGATCAAGTCGCAGATCGAGGACACCACCTCGGACTACGACAAGGAGAAGCTGCAGGAACGTCTGGCCAAGCTCGCCGGCGGTGTTGCGGTGATCAAGGTCGGCGGTGCCACCGAAGTCGAAGTGAAGGAGCGCAAGGATCGCGTCGACGACGCGCTGAACGCCACCCGCGCCGCGGTTGAAGAGGGCATCGTTGCCGGTGGCGGCGTCGCGCTGCTGCGCGCTTCGGCCAATCTTCAGTCGAAGGGCGCGAACGCCGACCAGCAGGCCGGTATCGGCATCGTCAAGCGTGCGCTGCAGGAGCCAATCCGCCAAATCGTCCAGAACTCGGGCGCCGAGGGGTCGGTCATTGTCGGCAAGATCCTTGAGAACTCCTCCGAGACTTTTGGCTATGACGCCCAGACCGGCGAATATGGCGACATGATCAAGATGGGCATCATCGATCCCGTCAAGGTTGTGCGTTCTGCGCTGCAGGATGCCGCCTCGGTCGCGGGCCTGCTCATCACCACCGAGGCCATGATTGCAGATGCACCCAAGGAAGCCGCCCCCGCTATGGGCGGCGGGATGGGCGGCGGCGGCATGGGCGGCATGGACTACTAAGCAAGCCCGCATTCTCGACAACTTTTCGAACCAGGCGCGACGGGCAACCGTCGCGCCTCTTTCGTTTCGGGCAACCGACAAATCTCGAGGCTCAGGACTGAATAGCGATATGTCCGATGTATCTCCCGGATGCTCGCCGCCGCCAAATCGCTCGATATGGACACCGTCCCTTGCATCCGGCTGCATCTGCCGTAAATGCGTGCTGAAGTTCCTGGTGCCCTTCGGCCGCCCACCCCGATGGCCTGAAAACGCCATCCGAGTAAGTCCAGGTAGACGAGCGGCGAATTTGGGCAATGGGCAAATACATACGCCCGCATACACCCCGGGACGGTCGTGCAAGTGAGGTTTGCGGCCTAGGCGGGCATGGACGAAAGGTGGTACGCCATGCGCATGCTGGTGCGCATCATTTTGGACGGGAAATTGATCGCCACCGAGGTAACGGCAGGCGACTCCGATGACGAAGTTCGGGCTGCAAAGCGGCGGGCCCTCGCCCGCGCTCTGCAGAATGGCACCTTGGGATTGGGGGATGCACTTCGTGCGAGCTTCGAAGTCGTCGCGGCGGTTATGCCGGCAGATCGGCCGAGCGGCTAAGCCGGAAAGATCTCCATTGTGACGCCATTCTAGAGCCTGTGAGTTAGGTCGCTGATCTCACCGTGAATGCAGAAAGGGCCAAAGCCATATTCGGCGGACTTCCTGAACCGACCACCGGATGATCTTTTCCGTGGCGACCGCATCATTTCTCGGCGTGTGGCGTTGGCCTGATAGGCGGACTAGAGAAGTTCGGAACAGGAAAACGCGCCAAGGGATTTTTATGAAACAATGCATAACACCGGAAAGACCGCCCCGGCTCGCTGGTGGCGTCCCTTAAAGGGCGACTGGACTTCCTCGCGGACCAGAGCAACATCAACGTCATGGTTGATCGGCAGGAGCCTAGCCCTGGTCGATCCAACCATGCCCGAATCCATTTCGGGCCTGTCCTCGTGCAAGGGCTGCCAATTTCTGGCGGCACCACACGAGGACAATTTTGATGACCAACAAACCCCTTACCGATGCCCAGCGTGTCGTGCTTTCACATGCTTCAATGCAGGCCGATGGCGCGGTGCTACCCCTGCCACGCTCGACCCGGCTCAACTCTGGCGCGGTTGGCGTCTTGCTGCACAGCCTCCTGAAGCAGGCGTTCGTGCGAGAACGACCGGCGGGTCGCGATGATATTTCGTGGCGTGAGATCGATGGCGGGAACCGAGTGACCCTCGTGATCTCCGATGAAGGGTGTGAGGCGATCGGTGTGGACGTCATCGGGACCGGTCCGGCAAAGGACATCGACCAACTGGCACCGCGGCCCCCTGCCCCAGTCGCGGCATCTGCGCTGCCCTCTGTGGCGCGAGCTTCTACCGCCGAGCCAAAGGCTGGCACCAAGCTCGCGATCCTGATCGACGAACTGTCTCGACCAGGCGGCGCCACGATAGATGACCTGATTGTCGCCACTGGCTGGCAGGCGCATTCGATCCGAGGCGCCATGAGCGGCGCGCTCAAGAAGGATCGCGGACTGATTGTAACTTCTGAGAAGCTAGATGATCGCGGACGCGTCTATCGCCTTGCA
>JANXSI010000153.1 GCA_025352765.1 Devosia sp.
CGCCAGGAGAGCAACGCCAAGCATCAGCAGAGAAATCGGAATCAGTGAGCGGTTCGGCATGACGGATCGTTCCTGTTGTTTGCGGAGGGAATAGAATTCGGGAATGGCCAGCGCGTCAACCACCGGTCCGCGGATCGGGACAGGCACCGTTGCGCGGCACGCGACAAAAGCATTCGAGATGGCCTCCCCCGGCACTGTTCTTGCCGGGCGCAGATGAACGCCCTTTGAACGCGCCGATAATTCGCGTTAGGTCATGATCGGTGACGTGTTGGCCGGAATTCGGACCAAAAGGTCATGGATTTGCGGTTCTTTGGCTTCGGGATTCAGGCGATGGATGACGATCCGACAAAAACCCATCAGGAGGCGCTGAAGCAGCACCGCGACGCCGTGGCGCGGAGCAGTGCTGGCCGGCGCGAAAGCCAGTTGCACCAGGCGGCCCACACAGGCGTCGGAATCATCGAGGCGATCTCGGCGCCGGTTCACGTCGACGATCCGTTCACGCCGCTGCACCGGGCCGACGAGATCGCCGCCGTCATCCTCAAGGTTGTGACGGTGCTGGCGTTGTGCTTCGGGCTGTTCGAGTACGACCGGCAGAAGGCCGATGCCAGGGTGACCGAATCGCTTTCCCTGGTGCAGGAATGGGAGGCGGGCGGGTATCGCGATGCCTATACGGCGATCAACGATGCGCTCTGGCCGCTCTATTCCGAGAACGCAGAGGCGATCAGCGCGCTCGGCAGCGACGCGGCGCAAAAGGCCGTTCTCTACGGCAATATCGGCGACGTGGTGACCGGACGCGACGATGCGTTCGTCTCGGACGCCGACCGCAACGTCGACAAGGTCTTTCACTTCTTCGAGCGGGCAGCGATCTGCGCCGACGAGGCGATCTGCGACTACCCGGTGCTGAAGACGTTCTTCAAGTCGGAGTCGGAGAGCTTCTGGCTGTATTTCGGCACCTATGCCGAACGTCGGCAGTCCGACGGCTTTGCCGGCTACGGGGACTGGACCCGCAAATTCGTCGAGGGCGACATCCGCCGGGCAAAGTTCCTCGGACTGTTCTAGGCCGACTCGGGCTGCCGGCGCGCGCGCTTGCTGCCGCGCTCGGCGAGTTCTTGGGTCGCTGCCTCGCATTGCTCGATCAGCGTCTTGCGGAGCGCGTGGAGTTCTTCGTCGCTGAGCTTTTCTGCCTGCACAAAGGCGTTGTCGGCACCGCGCATAGCGTAAATCAGCTCGTCGAGCTTGGCCTGCACCGCCGCGCCGTCGCGGTTTTGCGAGTTCTGCAGCACAAAGACCATCAGGAAGGTGATGATGGTTGTCGCGGTGTTGACGACCAACTGCCAGGTTTCGGAGAAACCGAACAGGGGGCCGGTCACCGCCCACAGCACGATCAGGCCAACGGCGGCCGCAAAGGTTTGCGGCCGGCCGGCGACCGCCGACACGACGTGTGAAAAGCGCGAGAATTCGATCCGGTGATGGGCCACGGACACCTCCGCCGCTTCAACTTGCGCGTGGCGCGGTTGGTTGCGCGACGGTCTCCGCCGATGCCGATATGCGACAACCACGAGCAATCTCGACGGCGCGCGCCAGATGTATGCAGTTGGCACTTGCCAGCCGTATCGTTATGCAGAAGCGTCGCTATGGTGAAATGTGAGGCATACAAAAATTGACGTCTGAGCGCGCCCTGAATTCCCCAGTCGACGCGGTCACCCGGGCCTATGCGGCGCTGAGTGCCTATGCGGACCCGGCATTGTTCATCAGCGTCAAGCCGGAGGCCGCCGCCCTGGCCGAGGCCGCGGCGCTCGAGGCGACCGGGCCCGCCGGCAGGCCGCTTTACGGCAAGGTCTTTGCGGTCAAGGACAACATCGACGTCGAGGGGCTCGAGACCACTGCGGCTTGCCCGGCCTTTTCATACCGTCCCTTGAAATCGTCGGTGGTGGTGCAAAAGCTGGTCGATGCGGGGGCGATCGTTCTGGGGAAGACCAATCTCGACCAGTTCGCCACCGGCCTTGTGGGCGTGCGCTCGCCCTATGGCGTGCCCCGCAACGCGCTCCGCGCCGACCTCATACCGGGCGGCTCGAGTTCGGGCTCGGCCGTGGCGGTTGCCGCCGGAATCGTCGATTTCTCGCTCGGCACCGACACTGCCGGCTCGGGCCGCATCCCGGCCGGCATGAACGGCATCGTCGGGGTGAAGCCGACCCTGGGTCTGTTGTCGGCGACGGGCATGGTGCCGGCGTGCCGGACCCTCGACACGATCTCGATCTTTGCCCGCGACATGGAGCTGGCGATCGCCGCGGCCGCGGCCGCCTCTGGATACGATGACGCCGATGCCTACTCGCGCCGGCTGCCGACCCCCACGCTCGGTGGGGTGCCCAAAAAATTCACCGTTGGCGTGCCGCGTCCGGCGCAGCGGAAGTTCTTCGGCGACAGTGCCGCCGAGACCGCCTATGCCGCCGACCTCGAGCGCCTGGTGGCGCTGGGGGCAACGATCCGCGAACTCGATTTCGAGCCGCTGCATGCGGTCGCCCGGCTGCTTTATGAGGGCCCATGGGTGGCCGAGCGCTACGCCGCCACCAAGCCGCTGATCGAGACCAACCCGGAAGCGTTCTTTCCGGTGACGCGCAAGATCATCGGTGGCGCCACTGGGCTTACGGCGGTCGCGGCGTTCGAGGCGACCTACAAGCTCGCCGACCTCAGGCGGCAGACCCTGCCGATGCTGCAAAGCGTCGACTGCCTCGCCGTACCGACGGTGCCGCGCATGTACACCGTCGCCGAACTCGAGGCCGACCCGATCGTTCTCAACTCGAACCTCGGCAGCTACACCAATTTCGTCAATCTGCTGGACCTTGCGGCGATCAGCGTGCCGGTGGGCACGCGGAGCGACGGCCTGCCCTCGAGCCTGACGCTGATCGGGCCGGCCACGAGCGACGGCTATCTCGCCTCGATCGGCGCAGCGCTGATGGGGACTGCCCCTGCCCTGCCGCTGCGTGCTGCCGCGGGACGGATCGAACTGGCGGTGGTCGGTGCGCACCTCGGCGGACTGCCGCTCAATCCGGAGCTGACGGGGCTCGGCGCGACGTTCGTGCGAGAGGTCGAGACCCTCCCCGACTACAAGCTCTTCGCCCTGCCGAATACGACGCCGGCAAAGCCCGGGCTGCTGCGGGTCGGCGCCGGCACTGGCGCACCCATCAAGGCCGAGATCTGGGCGCTCGACGCTGCCGGGTTCGGCAGCTTCGTTTCGAAAATCCCGGCGCCGCTCGGGATCGGCACCATCGGGTTTGGGGACGGAACAGCCGCGAAGGGATTCCTGGTCGAGGCCGAAGCGGTCCGGGGGGCCGAGGACATTTCGACGAGCGGGGGATGGAAGGCGTATCTGGAGGGGAAATAGCCCACATTCGGCTTGTCATCCGGCCATCACGATCGAAGGTGGAGTGGTAGGCTCCTCCGACCCATCGCGTATGTTGCCGCCCCCTCCACCGCCTAACGGCGGTCCCCCTCCCCCGTAAACGGGAGAGGAATCCCGACTGCGAGGCGCCGCCCGGCAGACGACCTCTCCCCAAATGGGCGAGGCGCTGCCGACTGCCGGCCTTAGCGGCCCACCAACTGCTGGTAGGCGTTCTCGACGATCGAGATGTGCTGGCGCATGGCGTGTTCGGCGGCCTCGCGGTCGCCCCGCAGGATCGCCTCGACCACCGCGCCATGCTCGGCATGGGATTTCGCGAGGCGCCCCAGCGCCCCGAACTGGGCGCGCCGGAACGGTTGCAGACGCTGCCGGGTCGAGCGGGTGATGTCGTTGAGATAGGTGTTGTGGGCGCCCTCGTAGATGGCGGCATGGAAGGCGTCGTTGGCCTCGGCATAGCGGGCGGCGTCGCCGGCATGGACGATCGCGGCCATCTCGGCGTGCAGCGCATCGAGCGCCTCGCGCTCATTGGCCCGCATCATGGTGGCGCAGAGGCCAGCACACAACGCCTCGAGATAGCCCATCACCTCGAACATGCCCGCCAGCACGTCGGCATCGGGCTTGGCGACCAGCGCCTTCGCGTGCGGCTTCTGATCGATCAGCCCGCTCGCCGCGAGCAGCCGCAGGGCTTCGCGGACGGGCGTGCGCGACACGGCGAATTCGGCCGCGAGCTGGGTTTCGTCGAGCGCGATGCCCGGAGGCAGCACGCCCGAGATGATGCGACTGGCGAGTTCGCGGCGAATCTCTTCGGCCGATGTTCGCTTCAGCACGGTGGTTCCCCTCGGGCCTAGCTCGGCTCGTCGATGACGCTCACATGCGCGGCGGCGACGCGCCAGCCCGCCGCGGTCCGCACCCAGGTCTGCATCTGCCGGCCGACTCGGTGCGGGGTTGCGTCGCGATAAAACAGAGTGGCGGCCACGGCGCAATCCCGGCCGTAGGTGGTGATCGAGGTTTGCGCCAGGCGGCGGCCGAGTCCCGTCGGG
>JANXSI010000174.1 GCA_025352765.1 Devosia sp.
CCTCGAACGGGTGGCGGGCCGCTTCCCGACCGCGATCTACCGCGACCAGGCCGACAACGCCCGCGAGATCACCATCTGGTGCTCCAACGACTATTTGGGCATGGGCCAGCACCCCGACGTGATCACCGCCATGCAGGAGACGGCTGCGAAGCTCGGCGCCGGCGCCGGCGGCACACGCAACATCTCTGGCACCAACCGCCCGCTGGTCGAGCTCGAGCGATCGCTCGCCGACCTTCACCGCAAGGAAGCGGCGCTGGTGTTCACCTCGGGCTTTGTCTCGAACGAAGCGGCGCTTTCGACCATCGCGCGGCTGCTGCCGGACTGCCTCATTCTGTCGGACCAGCTCAATCACGCCTCGATGATCCAGGGCGTCCGGCAATCCGGGATGGAAAAGAAGATCTTCCGCCACAACGATGTCGCGCATCTGCGTGAACTGCTGGCGGCGGCCGGACGGCGCCCCAAGCTCATCGCCTTCGAGTCGGTGTACTCGATGGATGGCGACGTGGCGCCGATCAAGGCGATCCTCGACCTCGCCGAGGAGTTCGGCGCCCTCACCTATATCGACGAAGTGCACGCGGTCGGCATGTACGGCCCGCGCGGCGGCGGCATCGCCGAGCGCGACGGCCTGATGGACCGGATCGACATCATCGAAGGCACCCTCGCCAAGGGGTTCGGCGTGATGGGCGGCTACATCGCCGCCAACCGGGCGATCGTCGACGCGGTGCGCTCCTATGCGCCCGAGTTCATCTTCACCACGGCCCTGCCGCCGGCGCTGTGTGCCGCGGCACGCGCCTCGATCGAGCACCTGAAGCTGTCGAGTGCCGAGCGCATCGGGCAGCAGCGGCAGGCGCAACTGGTCAAGGACATGCTGGTCGACGCCGGCCTGCCGGTGATGCCGACCTCGACCCACATCGTGCCGCTGATCGTCGGCGATGCCCGGCACGTCAAGGCGGCGAGCGATGCGCTGCTCGAACGGCACAACATCTATATCCAGCCGATCAACTACCCCACCGTGCCCAAGGGCACGGAGCGGCTGCGGATCACGCCGACGCCACTCCACACCGACGAGATGATCGCGGCGCTGCGCAATGCGCTGGTGAGCGTCTGGGCCGAACTCGAGCTGCCGCGCGAGCAGCCCAAGACCAAGATCACGGCGGAGAAACTGACGACCGCCGACCTGACGCTCTCAACTGCCGGCGGCTGAGGCCGGCAGGGGCGTGAGGCACTCGCGCACCAGAACGCTGCTGTAGCGGCGCGTCACGCGGGCGCGTCGCCTATTGGGCGGACGATCTTCTCGGTGTTCTGGGCCAAACCCGTCCATGGATGTCCTACCCGGAACCGCGTTTGACCGGCGTCAAAGCGCCCCACTGGAACTGAGGCATGTTCGCTGCTTATCGAGGAGCGCCCCATGCACATCGCGATCGTCTACGACAGCATCTTCGGCAATACGGCGCAGATCGCCAAGGCGATCGCGAGCCAGCTCGAAGCGGCCAACACCGTGCAGCTCCTGAATGTTGCCGACGCCCGGTCGGCCGATTTTGCCGGCATCGACCTGCTGATTGTCGGTTCGCCGACGCGCGGTTTCCGGCCGACGCCGACAGCCGCGGAGTTTGTCGAAGGTCTCCCGGCGAACATTGGCGCCGGCAAGCGCGGTATCGCGTTCGACACCAGAATGTCGCTCGACGATATCCATCCGGCACCGCTTCGATGGGTCGTCGATGCCGGCGGCTATGCGGCCGACCGGATCGACACGATGCTCAAGCACAAGGGCTTCGAGGTGAGTGGAACGCCAGCAGGGTTCATGGTGCGCGGCACCGAGGGTCCGCTCAAGGATGGCGAGATCGAGCGGGCAAAGAGCTGGGCCGCGGCGCAGGTCGCCTGAGGCTCAGCCGATCAGCACGATGCGCATCAGGTCGGCGGTGTTGCGGGCGCCGAGCTTTTCCATGACGCGGCCCGATGCACCTCGATGGTGCGTGGCGAGATGCCCAGTTCGCGCCCGGCCTCCTTGTTGGACTGACCTTGGGCAATGAGCTGCAGCACCTCGCGCTCGCGCGGCGTGAGTTGGGCGAAGCCGCGAACCTCCACCGGCGGCGTCGGCCGACTGCCCACGTGCAGATCGCGAAGGATGTTCCTGACGCGCGTGACCAACAGATCGGTATCAACCGGTTTGGCAATGACATCGGCGGCTCCCGCCTTCATGGCGAACACTGCGGCATCGACCTGCGGCGAGTTCTCGAGCATCACCACGGGCGTGCCGTCGCGCAGGGCGCGGACACGCCGCAACAGCTCGAGACCGTTGTCGAGGTCGAGATTGGCGATGACGAGGTCGGGGCGGCGGCGCTCGAGGCTGTCTAGGCTTTTAGTCCTAATTGTAGGACTTCTGTCAAGACGATAGGACATCATGCAATGAAATAGGGCCAGCGTCGTGGACGCTGGCCCTATTGGCAGAGGTTGGAACCGGCTTCTGGCCGGCCCGCAGCTTACTTCTTGGCGGCGGGCTTCTTGGCCGGAGCGGCCTTGGCAGCCGGCTTCTTGGCCGGGGCGGCCTTGGCAGCAGGCTTCTTGGCCGGAGCGGCCTTGGCGGCGGGCTTCTTGGCCGGAGCAGCCTTGGCGGCGGGCTTCTTGGCGGGCGCAGCCTTGGCAGCCGGCTTCTTGGCCGGAGCGGCCTTGGCGGCGGGCGCCTTGGCAGCGGCTTTCTTGGCGGGCGCCTTGGCAGCGGCCTTCTTCACCGGCGCCTTGGCGGCGGTCGCGGGCTTGGCAGCCGGCTTCTTGGCAGCGGGCTTCTTGGCAGCCGGCTTTGCAGTCACCGACGGCGCCTTCGCAGCGGCCATCGGCATCGTCTTG
>JANXSI010000225.1 GCA_025352765.1 Devosia sp.
GACTATGCCTTCAGCGAAGGCGTGGTGCCGACCGACTTCATCACCGGCCCGGAGCAGGCGACGTTCCAGGGCTACCGCCGCGCCAATGGCAAGGTGGGGACGCGCAATTATGTGGGCATCCTCACCTCGGTGAACTGTTCCACAACGGTTGCCGGCTTCATCGCCCGCGAGATCGAGCGCTCGGGCATTCTCGAGCAATACCCCAACATCGATGGCATCGTGGCGCTGAAGCAGGCCAATGGCTGCGTCATCGACTATCGCGGCGTGATCTTCGACACGCTGAAGCGGACCACCTGGGGCTATGCCACCAACCCCAACATGGGCGGTGTGATCATGGTCGGGCTCGGCTGCGAGGGCTTCCAGATCCCGCGCTTCAAGGAGGCCTACAACGTCACCGAGAGCGACACCTTCCGGACCATGACGATTCAGGAAACCGGCGGCACCAAAAAGACCGTGGCGGCGGGCGTCGAGGCGGTGAAGGCGATGCTGCCCATCGTCAACGCCGTCAAGCGCGAGACCATCCCGGCGTCGGAGCTGATGCTGGCGCTGCAATGCGGCGGCTCGGACGGCTATTCGGGGATCACCGCCAATCCCGCGCTGGGCGTTGCCGCCGACATCCTGGTGCGCAATGGCGGCACGGCGATCCTGTCGGAAACGCCAGAGATCTATGGCGCCGAGCACCTCCTGACGCGCCGCGCCGTGACCCCGGAGGTCGGCCAGAAGCTGGTCGACATCATCCACTGGTGGGAAGACTACGCCGAGCGCAACCGCATGGAGATGAACAACAACCCGTCTCCCGGCAACAAGCTGGGCGGGCTGACCACGATTCTCGAAAAGTCGCTGGGCGCGGCGGCCAAGGGCGGCACCTCGCCGCTGACCGCCGTTTACGGCTACGCCGAGCCGGTGACCGAAAAGGGCTTCGTGTTCATGGACACGCCCGGCTACGACCCGGTCTCGGCGACCGGGCAGGTGGCGGGCGGCGCCAATATCCTCTGCTTCACCACCGGGCGCGGTTCGGCCTATGGCTGCAAGCCGACGCCCTCGATCAAGATCGCCACCAATTCCGAGATCTACGCACAGATGATCGACGACATGGACATCAATGGCGGCGACGTGCTCGACGGGCATACGCTCGAACAAAAGGGCCAGGAGATCTTCGACGAGATCCTCGCGGTGGCCTCCGGGCGCAAGTCGAAGTCGGAAGAACTCGGCTATGGCGACAACGAATTCGTGCCATGGCAGATTGGCGCGACGTTCTAAGGCGGCGATTCGACCGCATCGAGGGAGACGACATGCTCAAGGGAATTCCGCCGATCGTCGGTCCGGACCTGCTTTACGTGCTGCAGGCGATGGGCCATGGCGACCAGATCACCATCGTCGACGGCAATTATCCGGGCGACAGCGCCGGACCGGAACTGGTGCGTATGGACGGTCACAGCGCGACGGACGTCCTCGATGCGATCCTGACGCTGATGCCGCTCGATACTTTCGTCGACGATCCGGCCATTGCCATGCAGGTGGTGGGCGACGCCGGCCGCCGCGAGCCGATCATCGACGAGTTCGAAGCGATCATCAAAAAGCACGAGCCGGCCATGGGCATCATCACCATGGAGCGCTTTGCGTTCTACGAGCGCGCCAACTCCGGCTACGCGATCGTCCAGACCGGCGAGCGGCGGCTTTACGGCAATCTGATCCTCAAGAAGGGCGTGATCCGGCCCTGAGCCGGGTTTCTCGCGGCCACCCGAAGACCCTCGGCACGCGTTGCCCGTGATTCGTGGCAACCGCATGCTGCGATCGGTCGCCCTTGAGGGCGCGCCATCGACGGGAATATGGACGGGAGAAGTGGTGCCGCTTAGGTGACTCGAACACCTGACCCCATCATTACGAATGATGTGCTCTACCAACTGAGCTAAAGCGGCGCCGGTGGGCGATGCCCTCAAGCGCGGGTCTTTTACTGAGCCGCCGGGGTGGGTGCAAGTGAAGTTTCGGCTTCGGGGGGCGGCAAGCGTTCGGTTGGTCGCGGCAGCGGCTCCGGGCGGCCGTTGACGGCACTGACCGGGACGCGCCATTCGAAGGCATCGAGCCGGCCGGTCACCGGCGAGACCGGCTCCCATTCGTCCGAGGTGATGCCGTCGGCGGTCCACACCGGATCGCGGGGGGCGCGCACGGCGCGGGCCAGCCATTCGCGGGCTTTGCCCTGGTCGGCGTTCTGGCCCTCCTCGATCTCGGCCATCAAGAGGCACACGCCCTGGGTCGGATCGGCGCTCGAATAGTTGGCGAGGGCATTGCGCGCCGCGGGCCATTCGTAGGCGTCGACATTGGCACGTGCGAGGACGATCGCCGCCGGCAGGTTGGGGGGCGGCGTATCGATCAGTTCGCGGATCCGCTTCAGCCGATCGACGGCGGAGGCGCCCGGCTGGGCATTGGCATAAAGCGTTGCCACATGCGGATGCGAGGTGGCGCGCCAGACGCGCCGCAGCAGGCTCATGGCGCGGCGGGCTTCGCCGCGGTTGGACTGGATGCGGGCGGCGATCAGCGCGGCCGGGACGAAGTCCGGTACGAGCTTCAGTGCCGCGAGGGTGTGGTCGAGCGCGGCCAGCGGGTTGGTGTCGACGGTTTCCCGGGCGAGGGCGGTGACCAGCACGGCTTGTTTGCGCCGTTTGACCATCTTTTCCTCGCGGGTCGCCGCAGTCTCGGCGTCGACGCGGGCGAGCGCCTCGGCCCACTGGCCGCGGCGGGTGAGATCGTCGAGCACGGCATCGCAGGCCCAGCGGGTCTGCGGGGCGAGGGCGACGGCCTTCTGGGCAAAGCTCAGCGCGGCGTCGATGCGCCCTTGCGTGCGGGCCTGCTCGTAAAGCCCGGCGAGGGCGGCGACCGCGGTCTTCTTGTTGGAAATCAGCGCCCGGTAATGCTCGCGGGCCGACTGCATGTCGCCGAGCGCCAGGTCGGAGCGGGCCTCGAGCAATTGCGCGGCGTGGTTGCGCGGCAGGTTGCTGCGGGCCTCGCGCGCCAGAACGCGGGCGCGGTTGGGGTCGCCTGCCTGGAGGGCGACAAAACCGTCCGAGAGGGCGGCAACGCCGAGGTCGCGGCGCCGCTCGCGGCTGAGCTTGGCGAAATAGCGCGGGGCGTCGAGCACGCGGCGGAACAGCGACCAGGCAATGATGACGATGGCCAGCGCTGCAGCGACGAGGAAGGCGGCCATGCCGAGCCGTGGCTGCATGCGATAGCCGGCGACCTCGATCATCGCGGTGCCCGGCAGGCTGATCAGCCAGGCAATGAGCGCGGTGACGAGAAGGCTGACGACGATCCAGGTCGCGAGGCGGATCACGGCGCCGCCTCCGAGGTGGCCAGCGCCTTGGTTCTGAGGTCGGCGACAAAGGCGTCGGCGGCGGTGTGAGCGGCGATGTCGCTGGCGATCGGCCCGGCTGCGTCCCGCATCGCCGGCGGCAACTGGTCGATCAGGGCGCTGGCTGCCGCGTAGTCGCGCCGGCCCATGGCGCCCTCGAGCCGCGAGATGATGGCGTCGAGGCTGTCGCCGGTCATTTCCGCGGCCGGCCGCAAGGCGAGCAGGGATTTGGCCCAGTCGAGGGCGGTTGCTCCCCAATCGGCGCCGCTGGTGTCACGTGCCGCGAGGACCGCGGGCAGGGCAGTCTCGAACTGCTGCAGCAGCGTTTCGGGCCGGGGGAGTCCGGTCGACGCGGCGGATTTGAGGACATCGGGAACAGCCAGCGACGGCATCACGGTGCCAAGGCTCGTGAGTTCGGCAGCGAACGGCTTGCCGGTGGCGAAGGCGCCTTCGAGCCCCGAGAGGATCAGCGGCAGCTTCAGCGCCGGGCCGACCTCGCTCGAGGACGCGGTATCGATATGATCGGCCAATGCCTTGCGTGTCGCGTCGAGATCGCTTCGCATGGTGCCGATGGTGCTGTCGAGGCCGTTGAGGCGGGCCGTGAGGCTCGCAACGCTTGCGTCGAGGCTCGACAGACTCTGGGCGATGGCGCCGGCGTCGCCGCCCGACGCGCCGCTGGCGATGGCATCGACCTGCGCCTTCAGCGTCTTGAGTTCGGTTTCGAGCGGGGCAAGGTCGACCGCCGCCTGGGCAGGCGGGATCGCGGCGCGCACGTCGGCGATCGCCTGCTTGGCGTCGGTCAGGCCGGCATCGAGCTGGGCGATCGTCGCATCGAGGCTGATCTGGGTATTCTTGGTCGACGCCTGCAGTCCGGCGACCGTGCCGCCGAGCGTTTCGATCGTTGCTTGCTGGGCGGCGACCGTGGCGCTGAGGTCGGTCTGATGGCTGGGCAAGGGCAGCGCGAACGCCAAGAGGTAGGTGAGCGCGGTCCCGAGGACCGCGCCGCCCGCCGCCACGCCGCCCAAGAGCGGCCAATCGGTCCGCCCGCTCCAGAGCACGGCCGATGCATTGGCGCGATGGGCAGCCGTGCCCTCTGTGGATGTCGCCTGCGCTTCGGCGTCGGCCCGCGAGCCGCTGCGGGCGGTCAGGTCGATGACCGGCGGTTTTACCGGGCCCGTGGCGCGTTCAGCCATGCGTGCGGTCCTTGTTCATCCCGATCATGCCGGGTTTTGGTCACGTGCAAAAGAGAGCGCCAGGGCCATCATCGC
>JANXSI010000238.1 GCA_025352765.1 Devosia sp.
TGTCGGTCTGGATGCCGGCGCCCAGCGCCTTGGCCATCGCCGGATCTTCGGCGGCATAGAGATCGATCAGCCGCGCGGCGGTGTCGGAACTGGCCGATTTGAGCTCGGGCGGCGTCCAGGTGAGCGTCGGGGCGTCACCGCGAAGGATCAGCGGCACGGTGGGCATCGCCGCAAGACCCGAGACGGGCGCCACACGCTCGCCGGCCGGAATGGCCGAGGCGGCGCGGTTGAGCCAGCCGGAGCGGCTGAGCCGCGGCCCGACATCGCCCGATTCGAGCACATCCTGACCGTCGAAATGCGAGCGGTCGCGATAGCCGGTGGCGACGGCATGAACGAGGAGCGCATCGCCCGCCTGGTAGTGCTTGTGGAGCAGCGGCATCGCGTCGTTGAGGGCAAAGAAGCCATCGAGCGGCAGGGTGTTGCCATAGCTGCCGGTGCCGATGGCGAGATCGCCGCGCAGCGCCGGGAAATCCTTGTCGCCGACTGGCGGGACGACCGCGAGGCCATCCATGGCGCCGCGCAGGATCACCGCGACGAAGCGCGGATCGCGGCCCTGCGCCGCATAGGCCGCGCGCGGCAGGCTGGCCCAGGCGACGAAGGCGCCGGCGGAGGCGAGAAAGACCCGGCGGCTCGGGCAGAGGGCTGCGTCGGTGATGGAATCGGCCATGGTCATCTCCTCTGGAATTCGGGGCTCATCAGCAGGATCGAGAGGCCCTGCACGGGTCCCTCGGCACGGGCGATGGCTTCACGGGTCTTGTCGGACTGGGCGGCGCCCAGGATATCGTCGGCCACGGCACGGGCGTCGGCGCTCGAATCGGCGGCGGTGGCAAA
This sequence comes from Devosia sp., assembly GCA_025352765.1. Lineage (GTDB taxonomy): Bacteria > Pseudomonadota > Alphaproteobacteria > Rhizobiales > Devosiaceae > Devosia_A. Next base: position 832 of record JANXSI010000238.1, read on the forward strand.
CAGCTGCGCCACGTCGAGCCGGTTGGTCATGGCGTCGGGGGCGAGCCAGGTGGCGACGTCGTCGTGAAAGCCCTCGGGCGAGGGTGGATTGAACATCGGCTGGCCAAGTGTGGTCAGGGCCTTCAAGATCTGCTGCGGCTTGGGTGCGATGCCGAGGGCGCGCGTCGCGGCGTAGAGATATTCGTGCGGCAGGCGCAACTTGGTCAGCGGCGCCGACCAGGCGGCATCGGCTCCCAGCAGGGTCTTGGCCAGCGCCGCGAGGTCGCCACCGCTGTCGGCAAAGGATTTGGCGAGGAGCGCGACAAGGTCGGCCGGCGGCTCGTCGGCGACGAAGTGGCGGACGAGCTTGGTGGCGATGTGGGTGGCGGTCGCCGGGTGGGCGGCGAGCATGTCGTGCACGGCATCGCCCTGCTTGACGCCCTTCTGGTCGTAGACCTGACCGAGGATGGTCTGCGGGCCGGGCTCGTGCGTTGCCGGGTTGAAGACAAAGCGGCCGAACTTTTCGGGCTGGTCGGGCTTCTGGCCAAAGGTCCAGCCGGTCAGCACCTTGGCAAAGCTGGTGACGTCGGCCTGGGTGTAGCCGGCATCGACGCCGATGGTGTGAAGCTCCATCAGTTCGCGGGCGTGGTTCTCGTTGAGGCCCTTGCCCTGCTTTTCGCCGGCCTTGGAGTCGGGACCGATCGAGGTGGCGTTGTTGAGATAGCGCAGCATCGCCGGGTGCTGGGTGGCGGCAAACAGCAGGTCAGAGAACCGTCCGAACAGATGCGGCCGGATGGCCTCGCGGTCGTAGGCGCCGACGGTCCAGCGGACGATCTGGTTGGAATCAGCTTCTACGGCGAAATTATTGGTCCAGAACATTGCCCAGCGCTCGGCAAAACCGATGGTGGCCTTGCCGGCATGATCGAGCCGCGCGGTGAGTTCGGGGAGCAGCGGATTGCCGGGTTTGGTCGGATCGCCAGCGGCTGCAGCGGCCTGCTGTTTTTTCTTCTTGCCCTTGGGCTTGCCGCCGGACGCCATGGGTTCTCCCGACATCTCCGCGGGCTCCGTCATGGTCGCGGCGTCGGCCGGGGCTGGAGGCGTGCCCTCCTTGGCCGCCTTGCGGTCCATCTGGATGGCGCGGATGGCCTCAAGCCCGGCGACGGTATCGAGCAGCGACGCTTGCGGGATCAGCGCCGCAGCGGGGACGATTTCGGCCAACACGGCATTGCGCGGATCGCTGGCAATCGCCGCCAGATCGCCGGGACGAGCGCCGAGGCCGAAGCGTTGCAGGGCAATGAAGGCTGGGGGCGGCGATGCACTCATGGGCTGGCTTCCGGGTGGGGTTTCGACGCACCGCCACCCTGCCGCACAATGCGGCGCGCAATGCGGCGGCGCCGCACCCATTTCAAGGCAATTGCGCGGCAGTGCCGCCCAAAGCGTTGCCGCGCCGTAATGAACCGGAAAGGTCGAGTGTGACGGCGCGGCGTCAGCCGTGTGGCGAGGCGGGCTCGATGTCGAGGCCGATGGGGGCCGGAACATATTTGGTGGGGAGCGTGCGGGTGAGCACGAGGCCGATGACGATCACCGGCAGCACCGCCAGGTAGGACAGGCGGATGCCGAAATACTGCGCGACATAGCCGAGCAGCGGGGGCCCGAGGAAGAACACCACGAAGGCCATTTGCCCGAGCGCCGCGACATTGACCGCGGCGGGGCGATCGGTGCGCTGCGCGGCCGCCGACACCGCCAGCGGATAGACGGCACTGCAGCCGATGCCGAGGAGCGCAAAGCCGACGAGCGCCAGCCACTCGACCGGCGCAAAGCCAACCAGCACGGCGCCGACGGTGGCGATCGACAGCAGCGTCGCCGCGACGCGGCGCGGACCATAGTGGGAAATGTAGGGATCGGCGGCGAGCCGGCAGACTGCCATGCAGCCGCCGAACAGAGTGAGACCGAGGCCGCCGACGAACGGGGCGGCGTTGAACACGTCGCGCATGTAGATCGCCGACCAGTCGACGCTGACGCCTTCGCAGAGGAAGGCGGCGATGCCGATGATGCAGATCGGCAGAAGGCCCCAGGTGGGAACGGCGATCTTGGGCGTTTCGCCCTGGTGACCGTCGGTGCGGGCCGGGGCCGGAACGAGGCCCCACAAGAGGATGCCGCCGACGATCAGCGCGAGCCCGCTGGTCATCGCCAGGTGCCAGCCAACCGGAATGCCGGCCTGGCGGATGGCGGCGCCGAGCAGCGCCGTCACGAAAAAGCCGAGACTCCAGCCGCCATGGGCGCGGCTCATGAAGCGCTTGCCGGTCATCGATTCGAGCCGGTCGGTCTCGACATTGAGGTTGATTTCGAGCGCGCCGGCGAGGCCACCGCAGACGAACAGCACCGCAAACACCGCATAGGCATTGGGCATCCAGGGGACGATGGCAAAACAGATCGCGGTGCCCAGCACAGTCACGAGCCCCGTGATGCGGGCGCCGAGCCGGCCGATCAGCGGCGCCGACAGGGTCAGCGAGATCAGCGAGCCGATCGACATCGCAATGAGGGTGAGGCCGAGTTCGCCCTGGGTCAGCCCCAGATGCTCCTGCAGATCGGGCAAGCGGGATATCATCGCGCCGGAGGTGACGGCAAACAGAAAGAACGACGCATAGATGCGGTATTGCGGTGCAATGGACATGGAGAAGCGCTCGGCGCGGGCGGGAATCGACGGCGGGAGGCCCTTAAACAGCAAGACCGGCCGGAAGGCCAGAGCGGCCGGGGCATCTCACGGGGAGGTGCAATGAGCGCGGCAGGCGCCTACATTGCAGGCGCGGCGATGCTGCCGCGCGAATTTGCCGGACCCCGAAATGTCCAACCCTGCTGCGCGATCCCTGCTGTTTCCCGGTGTGCCGCTGGCACTCGCGTCGGCGGTGCTGTTCGGCGCCTCGGCACCGCTCAGCAAACTGCTGCTGGGGAGCGTCAATCCGTGGCTGCTGGCGGGGCTGCTCTATCTGGGTGCCGGGTTCGGGCTGGCGGTGGTGCATCTGGCGCGCAATGCGGTGGGCCTGCCGGCCGTCGAGGCGCCGCTCCGCCGGGGAGACCTGCCCTGGCTCGCGGCAGTGGTGGCGTTCGGCGGTGTGCTCGGCCCCGTGCTCCTGATGTTCGGGCTGTCGCTCACCTCGGCGTCGACCGGCTCGCTGCTGCTCAATCTCGAGGGGCTGGCGACGATGGTCATCGCCTGGGTGGTGTTCCGCGAAAACGTCGATGGCCGGCTGCTGCTGGGCGCACTGGCGATCCTCGCCGGCGCAGTGCTGCTGACCTGGACCGGCGGCGCGGTGCGGTTCGACCTCGGCGCGTTGCTGATCGCCGGCGCGGCCCTCGCCTGGGGCATCGACAACAATCTGACGCGGAAGCTTTCATCGGCGGACCCGGTGCAGATCGCCATGATCAAGGGGCTGGCGGCCGGGGCGGTCAACTGCACGCTGGCGCTGGCAACCGGCGCGACCCTGCCCTCAGCCGGCCTCGTCGTCGCGGGCGGCGTCGTGGGGTTCTTCGGCATCGGGGTGAGCCTCGTCCTGTTCATGCTGGCACTGAGGCACCTCGGCACGGCGCGCACCGGCGCCTATTTCTCGCTGGCGCCGTTCATCGGCGCGTGCCTTGCGGTGCTGGCGCTGCACGAGGCGGTAACCCCGTCGCTGGTCGTCGCGGGCGGGCTGATGGCGTTGGGGCTATGGCTCCACCTCAGCGAGCGGCACGGGCACGAGCATGTGCACGAATCGCTCGAGCACGAGCATGTGCATGTGCACGACGCGCATCACCAGCATCCGCACGACGGACCGGTGAGCGAGCCGCACAGCCACTGGCACCGGCACACGCCGCTCCGGCACAGCCATCCGCATTATCCCGACATCCACCACCGGCACGGGCACCCGCACGGGTGAGCGACCGGCCTCTCCACCGGGCGGTCGGCGCGCCGGCGCGCTAGCGCAGGCTGAACGGCGGATAGGCTTCGGTGGCGAGGAGGACAGGCGTCGCGGAAGATGAACGGCGACTGCCAGCTCATCTCAGGACGAGTTCAGTCGAAAGATCACAGTCTCCTGGGGAAGGCAGCGTGCTGCCACAACCCCACGATGGAGACTCAAATGACCTACGGCATTTCGACGACCCTTAACCGCAAGACAATCATCTCGATGCTCGGCAGCGCCGCCATGCTCCTCGTCATGGCCGCCGCTTCGCCCGCCATGGCGATGGACAATGGTACACACGGCACCGCCAAGACCAAGGGCGACCTCGAAGGCGAAGGCTGGACGTGCGAGGTCGTGGCCACCGGCTTCTGGTCGTGCACCAAGCCGGGCGAGAAGGAGCAATGGTGCGATGCGACGTCGTGCGGGCCCGCTCCGAAGATGGGCACCAAGCCGAAGACGCTGATCCAGAAGGTGCCGAACGCCGGCATCAAGGTGAACTGAGCCGGCGGGGTCCTGGCGTCCCCATGCGCCTGGACCCCCAGCTCTCGTCCCGGAAAGGATATTCCAATGTCTCGATTCGCTGTTGCGGCCGTGTTGTTGCTCGCAAGTATTTCAGCTTCGCTGGGTGCCGTTAAGAACCCTCACCCCAACTGGATCAGCTACATTGACCTCGACAAGTTCGGCTTCGAGTGCAAATCGATCGGCGACGGCTTGCTGCACTGCACCAACCCGGACGCCAAGCCCCCGAGCTATGTCTGCCCCGTTACTGGCGGCCCCTGCGCACCCGGCGAGCCGGCGCCGCGCGGCACTGGCAAGTTGAGCCCGCCCCTCCACGGCGGATCGCTTTCAACGAGCCACTAGCCGAGGGACAGGACCGACCCGCGGCATCGTTCCCCACCGAACCGGAAATCGCCCCCGGGGCGATTTCCTCCCCACTTTGCAACGCCCCGCCGACATGCACTAGAGTGCGCTCCGCACACACACGGACTCACCCATGCATCTGCTTCTCGTCGACGGCTCGGGCTACATTTTCCGCGCATTTCACGCTCTGCCGCAATTGACGCGCAAGACCGACGGGCTGCCCGTCGGCTGCGTCAAGGGCTTTACCGAGATGCTGTGGAAGCTGATGGCCGATTTGAAGGGCGAGGACGCGCCGACCCACATGGCGGTGATCTTCGACTTTTCCAGCAAGACCTTCCGCGACGAGATCTACGCCGAGTACAAGTCGCATCGGCCGCCGATGCCCGAAGAGCTGGTGCCGCAGTTTCCGCTGACCCGCGACGCGACGCGGGCGTTCTCGATCCCCTCGATCGAGATGGAAGGCTGGGAAGCCGACGACATCATCGCGACCTATGCGTGCGAGGCCAAAAAGATCGGCGCCAAGGTGACCATCGCGTCGTCCGACAAGGATCTGATGCAGCTGGTCGAACCCGACGGCTCGATCAAGCTGCTCGACACCATCGTGCGGCCGGGCCAGCCGCCGCTGCGCTGGATCGGCGCCGAGGAGGTGCTCGACAAGTTCGGGGTGACGCCGGACAAGGTGATCGACGTGCAGGCGCTCTGCGGCGACGCGGTGGATAACGTGCCGGGCGTTGCCGGGATCGGCGAAAAGACCGCCGGCGCCATCATCCGCGAGATCGGCTCGATCGACGCGGTGGTGGGCGACGGGGCGGATGTCGAGGGCCTCAAGGCGCGGCTCAGGGCACTGCTGGTCGACCTCCAGGGCCAGATCAACGCCATTGCGGGCAAGCCGATCACCGTGACCTCGGGGCCGCAGGTGGCCGAGATCCTGATCGAGCAGTATGGGTTCCAGCGGCCGACGGATGCGGCCAACACCGACAAGGACGCGCTGCTGAAGCTCGACAAGAAGGGCGTTCCGACGGTCGACGCGGCGGGGCTCGAAGCAGTCTCGAAGATCAACGAGTTCGCGGCGCTGGTGCTGCGGGCGCGCGAGGTCGGGCGGATCGAATCGAGCCATCTCGACAAGATCGTCGCCGATGCGGCGAGTGCACGGGTCTCCAAGCAGTTGGTGACGCTGGCGCAGAACGTCCCCGTCGAGCTGCCGATCAATGCGCTGGCGCGGGTGGCGGTGGAGCCGGGCAAGCTGATGCCGTTCCTCAAGGCCATGGAGTTCGCGACGGTCGCCAAGCGGCTCGGCGCCCTGCTCGATGCCGACCCCGATGCCTGGGAGGCGGATCCGGCGCTGTCGGCGAAGAAGCCCGAGGCTGTGGGCTTCGACAATGCGCAGAAGGCGGTGGCGCGCAAGGAGCGCCTGGCCGCCGAGGGCAAGAGCACCAAGGCGGCGGTGCTGCATGCCGGCGACGTGCATGCGCGGATCAAGGCCATTCCGATCGACACGGCGGCCTATGTCACCATTGCGGACGAAACCGCGCTGCTCGAGTGGCTGCAGCGAATCTATGCGGTGGGCCGCGTCGCGGTCGACGCGGAAACCACCGGACTCGACAACCAGAGCGCCGACCTCGTCGGCATCGCGCTTTCGACGGAGCCAGGCACCGGCGCGTATCTCCCCATCGGGCACACCAATGGCAACGGCATGTTCGGCGCCAGCGCCGACGGGCAGATGGATGCGCGGCGGGCGCTCGAGCTGTTGAAGCCGATGCTGGAAGACCGTTCCATCCTCAAGATCGGCCACAACCTCAAATTCGATCTCGGGGTGTTCTACCGCTACGGCATTGCGGTCAACCCGATCGACGACACGCTGCTCCTCAGCTATTCGCTCGACGGCGCGCGCTTCAACACGCTGGGCGAACTCAGCGACCACTGGCTCGGCCATGCCGGCATTCCGATCAAGGAGCTGATCGGCACCGGCAAGAGCCAGAAGACCTTTGCCGAGGTCGACATCGCGGCGGCGACGAAATACTCGGCCGAAGATGCTGACCTCACAATGCGGCTCTGGACGCTGCTGAAGCCCCGCCTCGCGGCCGAGACCATGACGGCGCTGTACGAGACCGAGGAGCGGGCGCTGACGCCGGTGCTGGCGCGGATGGAGGCGCGCGGCATCACCGTCGACCGGCAGATCCTCAGCCGGCTGTCGTCGGCCTTCGCGCAGCGCGCCGGGGCGCTCGAGGCGACGGCCTATGAACTCGCCGGCGACAGCTTCAACCTCGGCTCGCCCACGCAGCTGGGCGATATCCTGTTCGGCAAGATGGGGCTGCCGGGCGGGCAGAAGACCAAGACCGGGCAGTGGTCGACCGGCGCCGACGTGCTCGAGGAGCTGGCGGCGCAGGGCATCCCGCTCGCCCGCACCATCGTCGACTGGCGGCAGCTGACCAAGCTCATGGGCACCTACACCGACGCGCTGCCCGCCTATATCAACGCGCGCACCGGCCGCGTCCACACCAGCTACAGCCAGGCGTCGGTGCTGACCGGGCGGCTTTCGTCGAACGATCCGAACCTGCAGAACATCCCGGTGCGTACCGAGGACGGCCGCAAGATCAGAACGGCGTTCGTCGCTTCACCCGGACGGGTGCTGATCTCGGCCGACTACAGCCAGATCGAACTTCGCGTCCTCGCCCACATCGCCGACATCCAGGCGCTGAAAGACGCGTTCGAGGAGGGCCTCGATATTCACGCGATGACGGCGAGCGAGATGTTCGGCGTGCCGGTCGAGGG
>JANXSI010000259.1 GCA_025352765.1 Devosia sp.
CGGCGCTGCGCGCCCCCTTCTCCCTCAAGGGGAGAAGGGGGAGCCGACTGCGGCGCTGGATGGGCGACTTAAACCGACGTGTTCGGTCCGGCCTTGAACACCAGCTTGTCGGCGAGGAGGTAGTTGACGAACATCCCGGCCGCGACACCCGCGGCGACGCCCAGCACCGGCTGGCTCGCGACCAGCGGGATCAGCGCCACCAGCACCGCGTAGACGCCGTAGTTCACCGCGCCGCCCAGGATCATCGCGGCGAAATAGTGCAGGAACTCGCGCCACACCGGCAGGTTGGCCGACTGGCCCTTGAAGGCGAAGCTGCGGTTGATCGCCCAGGTCGTTGCCACGGCGCAGACGAACGAGATGGCGCGTGCTCCGTAGGGGCCCAGCACGCCCTTCAGTGCGTAGAGGATCGCAGTGTCGACCACGAACCCGGCGCCGCCGGCGATCGCAAACAGCATGAACTTTTTCGAGACGATGGCCACAAGACACCTCGGGAGAGACACGCCTCTCAACGCCGCTGCCTCATAAAGGTTGGCGCGGGGCCGCGCAATCTCGGTCCTCGGGCGCTGCGGCGTTCGCACCTCGTTTACCGCCCGACGCATGGCTCCCATGCGCGGCCGGATTCGTCAGGTTGCTGTCAGCGACGCCCCGGATAAGCCCGGCAACACCAAACGGAGCCTTCCCGATGCGCACCAAATCCGCCACCCAGTATTCGACACTCCAGATGGGCCTGCATTGGGTCATCGCTGCGCTGGTGCTGTTCCAGATCGTCTTCGGCGAGGCCATGACCCGCTTTGTCGACGCCAACAGCGAAGGCGGCACGGTCTCGTCCACCGATGCGCTGGTGGCGAGTGCACACTTCTGGTCGGGCCTCGCGATCCTCGGCCTCGTCGTTGCCCGGCTCGTCGTCCGGTTCCGTCGCGGCGTGCCGCCGCATTCGCCCAAGACCATGCCGATCGCGGCTCTCGCGGCGAGCGTCGTACACTGGCTGTTCTACGCGCTGCTGGTTGCCGTGCCGGTCACCGGCATCCTGACCTACTACGGCCTTGCCGATCTCGGCGACGTGCATGCGCTGGCCAAGCCCGCCTTCGTGCTTTTGATTGCCGCCCATGCCGGCGCGGCGTTGTTCCACCAGTTCGTGCTGCGCGACGGCACGCTGACCAAGATGCTGCCGGTCCGCTCGGACGCAGCTTAGCGCGATCTGTCCCGGGGCGCCGGGATCCCCAGATAGACCAGCCGCTTGGCTTCGCGGCGGCCGGTCACCACGCTGTCGAGTATGAGCGCGCAGACCGCCATCAGCAGCGAGCCCAGCATGAAGCCGACGGCGGCGATCGCCGTCGGAAAGCGGGGCACGAGGCCGGTCTCGAGATATTCGAGGATCACCGGCACGCCCAGCCACAGCGACACGAACACGCCCGCCAGCGCCAGCGTCAGGTAGAACTCCATCGGCCGCTCCAGCATGTGGAGCCGCATAATGGTGCGGCCGATGCGGAACCCGTCGCCCCAGGTGGTGAGCTTGCTGGCGGTGCCGGCGGCCCGCTCGCCATAGGCGGTCGCCACCTCGCCATGCGGCGCCCTCAGCTCCAGCGCGTGGATGGTGAGCTCCGTCTCGATCTCGAACCCTTTCGACAGCGCCGGGAACGACTTCACATAGCGCCGCGACAGCGCCCGATAACCGGACAGCATGTCGGTAAAGCCTTCGCCGAAGATCCGCGACACGGCGCCGGTCAGCGCCCGGTTGCCGAATTTGTGGCCCGGCCGATAGGCGACGCTCGTCGTGTCGGGCACCCGGCAGCCGACCACCATGTCGAGGCCCTCGTCGATCAGCCGGTCGAGCATTTCGCGCGCCGAGGCGGCCGCATAGGTGCCGTCGCCGTCGGCCATCAGATAGATATCAGCTTCGACATCGGCGAACATGCGCCGCACCACATTGCCCTTGCCGCGATGCCGCACCGTGACGACGGTCGCGCCCGCGGCGCGCGCCACGGCGGCCGTGTCGTCGCTCGAGGCGTTGTCGAACACATAGATCCGGGCTTCCGGCAACGCCGCGCGAAACCCCGCGACCACGCTGGCGATCGCCGGCGCTTCGTTGTAGCAGGGAAGAATGACGGCGACGCGGTTGCCGCGAACCTGGTCCATGCCCCCATGCTAGCGCCCGAATCTTCCCAAACCGGTAACGGCGCGCCGTGAGCCTCGATCCGCTGGTCCTCGTCGCGCTGGGGTTCGCGGGCCTGCTCGCCGGGTTTGTCGATGCCATCGCCGGGGGAGGGGGGCTGATCGGCGTGCCGGCGCTGCTGGCCGCCGGGGTGCCGCCGATCCTCGCGCTCGGCACCAACAAGGTGCAGGGGGTGATCGGCACCAGCATGGCGGCCTTCACCTACTGGCGCGGCGGCTTCGTCTCGATCCGCGCGCTGTCGGTGGCGATCGTTGCGACCTATGTCGCGGCGATCCTCGGCGCCTATGTGGTCAAGCAGATCGACGTGTCGGTGCTCAAGATCGCCGTGCCGGTGGCGCTCGCCGGCGTCGCGCTCTACTTCCTGTTCTCACCCAAACTCACCGACGACGACCGCCAGGCGCGGCTCGAATGGACGGTGTTCCTGCCCGTCATGGGCGCGGTGATCGGCTTCTACGACGGGCTGCTGGGGCCGGGCACCGGCTCGTTCATGACCGCGGGTTTCGTGGCGCTTTTCGGCCTCGGCGTCACCCGCGCGGCGGGCAACACCAAGATCCTCAACCTGATGTCCAATCTCGGCGGCCTGACGATGTTCATCCCGTCGGGCGACGTGGTGTGGCCGGCGGCGGCCGCCATGGCCATCGGCCAGATCGCCGGCGGCTACCTCGGCGCTCGCACCGGCATCCGCTTCGGCGCAAGACTCATCCGGCCGCTGGTGGTGATCATTTCGCTGGTGCTGGCGGGGCGGCAGCTCCTGTTCAGGTAGCCGCCGCGGCCCGAGGGAAGCCGCGGCGGCGCTTCATCAAGGCAGCAGCACGGCGTCGATCACATGGATCACGCCATTGTCGGCCTTGATGTCGGCCATCACAACCTGGGCGGTATTGGAGGCCGAAACGGCGACGCCCTTGCCGCTGGCGTCGATGGTCAGGCGCTTGTGCGGGTTGAGGGTCTTGACCTTGAACTTGTGGCTGAGCAACTGCGTCGACTTGAGTTCGCGCGGCAGCACATGCAGCGTTAGGATGGCGACGAGCTTGTCCTTGTTCTCGGGCTTGAGCAGAGTTTCGACCGTGCCCGGCGGCAGCGCCGCGAAGGCCTCGTCGGTCGGCGCGAACACGGTGATGTTCGGGGTCGTCGCGAGCGCATCGGCGAGACCCGCGGCCTTGGCGGCGGCGATCAGCGTCTTGAACGTTCCGGCCGAGGCCGCGGTTTCGACGATGTTGGCGGCGTAGGTTGCGGTCCCCGTCATGGCACCCAGCGCGAGTGCACCCGCCAGCGCGGCAATTTTGAGAAGCTTCACATCAATCCTCCGGTTGATTGCGATCCCCCATCGAGATCGCAAATGCTACGGAGGCGGCGCTGGCCGCGGTTCAGGCGAAAAGCGCCAAAAGCTTGATCAAATGTGGTGATCCGTCCGACGGCGCCGTCCGAATACGCACGCCCGTGCCCGAGAAGATAGACGCGCCGCCTCGCGCGGCGGCGCTGCGGATCACAAGTGAAACTTGATCCCGCCGCGGACATTGAAGTCGTTCGTCCGGCTGGTGGCGGTATAGGGGCCGCCACTCTTGCCGTTGTCGCCGGTGGCCGTCAGCGGGCTCAGCGATGTCACCACACCTTCGGCGGTGAGGCTGACCTTGTCGTTGAGCGCGTATTCGGCGCCGATGCCTGCGGTCGGACCGTAGACGATGCCAGCCGAACTGGCGGTCGTTGCATCCGTCGAAAGCTGTGTGGCCTGGGTCCGGATGTCGAAGCTGCCATTACCTCCAGCAACACCGGCGGTCGCATAGACCAACAGCGGGCCGTTGACGAGGCCAAGGCGGCCGCGCAAGGACAGAAGACCCTGCAGCCTCTCATTTGCCGTATACCCGAGTCCTGATGTGCTCCCCCTGGCGTAAAGCAGCGTGCCGTCTGCCTCGATGCCGTAAACGAAGCTGTTGAGCTGGAAATTATAGCCGCCTGAGACTGTGCCCGAGGCGCCGAGGATTGGGACTTCGACGCGCGCCGGGGAGGCCTTCTTGTCACCCGGGTTGTCAAAGCTGAGATCGATCGTTCCCGTCCCGGTCAGCGCACCCAGACTTGCCCCGAGGTAGGGGCCCGAAAAATCGTGCGGCACCGTCTGCGCGAGGACCACCCCCGGAACCAGAAACAGCAGCGTTGTCGCCAGCGAAGTGGCCGAAAGCAATAAGGTGCGCATGGACTCACAAATCCAAAAAATCTCGTGCGAACGAGACTCGGCGTACGCCTAATGTCTTAATGCATAGACGAAATTCGCCCCGCCCGCTATTGCGCAACGATCACATTCGGAGGCTCGTCTCATGAAGCTCGTCAAACAGATCCTGTTTCAGGCGCGGCTCGCCGAAAGCGCCCCGGCGATCACCTTTTCCGGGAGCACCGCCAGCTACGGCACGCTGGCGCATATGGTCGAGGCGGCGGTCAGTGCCATCGACACCCTCGGTTTGCCGCGCGGCACGCCGGTGATGATCGACGTCCGCAACCCGGTCCAGCACACCGCCATCATTCTGGCGCTCGCGCTCCTCGGATTGCCGTCGGCCTCGATCGGCTCGACCTTTTCGGTCGAAGCCGGTGGCGTGCTGCTCGGCCTGCTCCTGGTCGATCGGCCCAACGTCACCCTGACCGGCATCGCCACCCAGTTGGTCGACGACCGCTGGTTCATGCATGATCCCGCACGCCCGGTCGAATATCGCCGTCTGTTCGACATGCAAAGCTTCAGCTCGCCCGACGATATCGTCCGGTACGCCTATTCCTCGGGCACCACGGGCCGTCCGAAATGCGTGGCGTTCACCGGCGCAGTTCTCGAGCTTCGCGTCGCCAATGCCATGCTGACCATCATCCAGGGCGGCAGCGGCGCGGGCCTCAATATGCTGGGATTCTCGACGATCGCCGGAATGATGGCAGTGCTCGCCGCATTGCCGATCGGCATCATGCTCTGCTTTGCCTCGAGCAATCTCGAAGCCCTGCAGATGACCCGGCTGTTCAACGTCACCATGATGGTGCTCGCCGTGGTGCAGCTCAAGGGTTTCCTGGCCGCACTCGGCGACGAGCCGCCGCCCCGCTCGCTGCAGATGCTGGCGGTCGCCGGCGCCAGGGTGCCGCTCGGTCTGCTGCGCGAAACGCGGGCGCGCCTATGCAGTAACGTCATCAGCCAGTATGGCTCGACCGAAATGGGCATCATGACCGCCAGCAGCCCCGCCTCGCTCGAGCGCCACGAAGGCTCGGTCGGTTACCGGCTGCCCTGGGTGGAGTTGCAGGCAGTCGATGCCGGGGGGCGCGAGGTCGCCGCCGGCAGCGACGGCATCCTTCGCGCCCGTTCGCCGGAAATGGCGTTCTACGCGGCTGACGGCGGCGATCCCCTCGAGATCATCCGCGACGGCTGGTTCTACCCGGGCGACGTCGGTCGCATCTACGAGGATGGCCTGGTGGTGGTCACCGGCCGCACCAATGAGGTGATCAACCGCGGTGGCGTGATCGTCGCGCCCGAGATCATCGAGGAGGTGCTTCGGCTCGATCCCCTCGTGCGCGATGTCGCCGTGGTCGGAGTGCCGGTCAATGGCATCGAGGAAATCTGGGCTGCGGTCGTCTCGGACGACGCGTTCGACGCACAGGCCATGGCCCAGCGGGCCCACCCAAAACTCAACGAGAAGGTGCCCGACCGCATCCTCAGGGTCGAGGCCATCCCGCGCAACGAGAACGGCAAGGTGACGCGCAATGCGCTTCGCGACGCGCTGCTGGCGCGCGTCAGGGCGGGCTGATCAGGGGTCGCATTTGGCCGGGGCAAAGTTCTGGTCCGTGCCCTTTGCCGATTTGAGGTGCCCCTCGACGATGTGCAACGGCCGGAACGGCGGCTCGCTCTGCATCGACGGGTTGACCTGCCGGAGCGTGTAGCAGCCGGAAAAATAGCTGTGCTTGCCGGCGGTGCTCAGCGCGTCGAGGCTGACGGGCAGGGTCCAGTAGATGCTGCCCGCCGCGCCCTCTTCAGCCGACTGCCCGAAGGTCACGGTGACCGAGGCGGTGCCGTCATACCCTGCCACGAACTCGGCGAACTTCGGCACGCCCTCGCCGTCCTGGTAGTACGACCAGGCGCGCGCATATTCCTGCCGGTCGATGGCATTGTAGAACGACGAAATCACCGCCTCGGGCGTAGAACGATCATCCAGATAGGCCGGCGGCTCCGCCGCGAAAGACGGCGCCGCCATGAGGGCGAACAGGGCGACGGGCAAGACTTTTGAACGGTGCATGGGGAACTCCGGGCTGTGCC
>JANXSI010000262.1 GCA_025352765.1 Devosia sp.
GCCCGCCATCAGGATCGCGCCCGACACCCGGCTCACCAGCTTGACGCGCGAGGCCGAGAGCAGTCCCCGCGCCCGGCCGCCGAGCAGCGCGTAGAGCGAGTCGGTCGCGCCGGCGATCAGCATGAAGAACAGGCCGAGGACCACCACCTGCGGGAACGTCGCGCCCTCGGCGGTGACGAACTGCGGCAGGAAAGCCCCGAGGAAGATCAGCGCCTTGGGATTCGACCAGATGACGAGAAAGCCGTCGAGCATCAGCCGCCGATAGGATTTCTCGGGACCGACCGCGGGCTGCCCGAGATCGCCCTTCGGGCGCAGCATATTGAAGCCGAGCCAGACGAGATAGGCGGCGCCGGCGAGCTTGATCCAGTCGAAGGCGAACGCCATGAACCCCATCACCGCCTGGAGCCCGAGCCCGACCACGAGGATCATGGTGACGAGGCCAAGCTGCGTTCCGGCGATGATCGACAGCCCCGCGAGCGTGCCCGAACGCAACGCGTTGGCGAGGATCACGGTGACCGTGGGGCCGGGAACGATGGCGAGCAGGAAACAGGCGCCGAGATAGGGAATGAGCGTCGAGAGAGCGAACATGAATCTGCCCCATGCAAGTATGGCGCGTAATTAGCACAGAGGTGTCCGGATGGATGACGGAAATATCGCCGAGAAGCCGATTTAATTACGGAAGGCTCCGAACAAATTGCAGTTCCGACGGACCAGTCGCAGCCTCTCCCGCCGCAAAGCCCAGCCGCTCGAGCAAACGCCTCGACGCATCGTTGTCACGCTCGATCGTCGCCCGCACCCGGGTGACGCCATAGCCTGTCCGCAGTTCGTCCAGCATCGTCGCGACCGCCGCCCGGCCATAGCCCTGCCGCCAATGCTCTGTCCCGAGCACATAGCCGATGTCGGCGCCGTGGTCGGAGGCGACCGTCGCCTGCACATAGCCGACCAGAACCCCGGCCGGGTTGCGCACGATCCAGTTGAGCCAGATCTCGGCGCCGTCGGTCGAGCGTCGCGCCTCGAGCCGGACCAGCCGGGCCCTGAGACTGGCCTCGTCGGCCGGCGGCTCCGTGTCGAGATACCGGTAGACCCGCGGATCGCCCAGCACCGCAAACAGTTCAGCAGCGTGTTCAGCCATCTGCGGCTCGAGCAGAACGCCCGGGCCGCTCAGCCCACGCATCAGGCCGCGCCGCCCTCGTCCTCGCCGGCCTCGGGCGCAGCCTCTGTCTCGACTTCCGGCTCGCTAATGCGCTCGATCGCCACGACTTTTTCCCCAACCGCTGTGCGGAAGACGCGGACGCCCTTGCTGGCGCGGCTTGTGAAACGAATACCAGCCACGGGAACACGGATGAGTTGGGCTCCATCGGAGATCAACATGATCTGGTCAGCCTCTTCGACCGGCAACGCCGCAATCAGCCGGCCAATCTCGACCGTCTTTCTGGTATCCGTCGCCTTGATGCCCTTCCCGCCACGATTAGAAATGCGGAATTCGTAGGCTGACGAGCGCTTTCCGTACCCCAGTTCGGTGATGGTCAAAACAAACTGCTCGGCGGCGCCCATTTCGACATACCGGGCCTCGTCGAGGGACACGACCTCATCGGACGCCTCCTCAGACTCGTCGACCGAATCTTCGACCTCCGGTTCGGCCTCGGTGTCATCGCCTGTCGTCGCTCGCCGGAAGGCGCTGGATTGTTTGAGATAGGCCTCGCGCTCAGCCGGTGTCGCGTCGACGTGGCGAAGAATTGACATCGAGATGACGGTGTCGCCCTTGCCTAGGCTGACACCTCGGACTCCCGTCGAAGTCCCCGTCGTGCCATTGCCACCAAAGACGCGTATGTCCGTCGTCCGAAAGCGAACCGCCTGTCCGAGTGCTGTGGTCAGCAAGACATCGTCGCTCTCGCGGCTTAGCTCGACGCCGATGATCGACTGCTCTGGCTCGTCGCTGTCGAACTCCATGACGCGCTTGCCTAAGGTGGTCCGCGGAACACAGTCCGAGAGCTCATTGCGCCGAATGCTGCCTGTCGACGTGGCAAACATTACGTGGTGGTTCGCCCATTCCTGTTCGTCTTCCGGCAAAGGCACAATCGAAGTGATCCGCTCACCCTCGTCAAGCGGCAGCATGTTGACCAGCGCCCGGCCCTTGCCCTGCGGCTCGGCGATCGGCAGCCGCCAGACCTTGAGCTTGTAGACCTGCCCGAGCGAGGAGAAGAACAGCACCGGCGTATGGGTGTTGGCGACGAACAGCCGCGTGACGAAATCCTCGTCGCGCGTCGACATGCCCGAGCGACCCTTGCCGCCGCGGCGCTGCGCCCGGTAGGCCGAAAGCGGCACACGCTTGATGTAGCCGCCATGCGTGACGGTCACCACCATGTCCTCGCGGGCGATCAGGTCTTCGTCCTCGAAGTCGCCGGCCGCGTCGTCGATCATCGTCAGGCGCGGCGTGTTGAACTCGGTCTTGATCGCCGACAGCTCGTCGCGGACGATGTTCAGCACCCGCTCGCGCGAGCGCAGGATATCGAGATAGTCCTTGATCTCGTCGCCCAGTCCGTTGAGCTCGTCGCCGATCTCGTCGCGGCCCAGTGCCGTGAGGCGGCTCAGCGTCAGCGCGAGGATGGCGCGGGCCTGCTCGTCCGACAGCCGGAAGGTGCCGTCCGGCCCGATCTTGTGGCGCGGATCGTCGATCAGAAGGATCAGCGGCTCGACGTCCTTGGCCGGCCAGTCGCGATCCATCAACTGCTCGCGCGCCGTCGCCGGATCGGGCGCCGCGCGGATCAGCCGGATGACCTCGTCGATGTTGGCGACGGCGACGGCGAGGCCGACCAACACGTGGGCGCGGTCGCGCGCCTTGTTGAGCAGGAATTTTGCCCGCCGCGTCACCACTTCCTCGCGGAAGGCGATGAACGCCTGAAGGATCGGCAGGATGCCGGTGAGCTCCGGCTTGCCGCCATAGAGCGCGACGAAATTGCAGCCGAACGAACTCTGCAGCGGCGTGAACCGGTAGAGCTGGTTGAGCACGACGTCGGGCACGGCGTCGCGCTTCAGCTCGATCACCACGCGGATGCCGTGGCGGTCGGATTCGTCGCGGATGTCGGAGATGCCCTCGATCCGCTTCTCGCGGACCAGTTCGGCCATCTTCTCGATCATCACCGACTTGTTCACCTGATACGGAATCTCGGTGATGATCAGCGCCTCGCGCTGGCCCCGCATCTCTTCGGTGTTGACCCGCCCGCGGATCAGGATCGAGCCGCGGCCGGTCTCGTAGGCGGCACGGATGCCGGAGCGGCCGAGGATGATGCCCTGCGTCGGAAAGTCCGGCCCCGGCATCACGCCCATGATCTCGGTGACGCTGACGTGGGGGTTGTCCATCATCAGCAGCACCGCGTCGATCACTTCGCCGAGGTTGTGGCTCGGGATGTTCGTCGCCATGCCCACGGCGATGCCGCCGGCGCCGTTGACCAGAAGGTTCGGGAACCGGGCCGGCAGCACCGTCGGTTCCTGGTTCGAGTTGTCGTAAGTGTCCTTGAAGTCTACCGTGTCGTTCTCGAGGTCGTCGAGCAGCGAGTTGGTGATCTTTTCCATGCGAACTTCGGTGTAGCGCATGGCCGCCGGCATATCGCCGTCGATCGAGCCGAAATTGCCCTGGCCGTCGACCAGGGTCACGCGCAGCGAGAACTCCTGCGCCATGCGCACGAGGGACATGTAGACCGCCTCGTTGCCGTGCGGGTGGTACTTACCGATGACGTCGCCGACCACCGTCGCCGATTTGTGGTACGGCCGGTTCCACACGAAATTCTGCTGATGCATCGAAAACAGGATGCGCCGGTGCACCGGTTTCATGCCGTCGCGCACGTCTGGCAGCGCCCGGCTGACGATCACGCTCATCGCGTAATCGAGGTAGGAGCGGCGCATCTCGTCGCTGATCGAGATCGGCTGGATGTCGGAGGGCGGCGGAGCGGAGCCGGTCGTGTCGGGGGTGTCTGTCACTGATCCGTTTTTCGGGCTGTCTAGGCTGGGAGTGGGTCTATTCGATTCCCCGGCGAAACACCAATCGCGCCGGGGCTTTGCGGGCGTTTTCCAGCCCGTCTTCCACCGCTAGCGTGATATGGGCGCAAAATCCGCCGATTTCGAGGCCCTAAGCCGCGGTCTTGCCCTCGAATTCGGCCCGCGCCGCAAAGATCGCGCCGTGGTTCTGGTTGGCCCAGCTGACCAGCGCGCCGAACGGCCCGAGCACCGACTCGCCCAGCTTGGTCAGCCGGTATTCGACGGCCGGCGGCACCGTCGGAAAGACTTGCCGCGACACCAGCCCATCGCGCTGCAGGTCGCGCAGCGTCTGCGTCAGCATCTTTTGCGAAATATCGGGGACGCGCCGCTTGATCTCGTTGAAGCGCAGCGGCCCGCCCGACAGCGTCATCACCAGCAGCATGCTCCACTTGTCGCCGACCTTGTCGAGCACGCTGCGCACCGGGCAATCGCCCACGTCGTCGCCGACGACCGCGGCCATCTCCCGCCAGGCCGCGACGGCACCGAGCATCTGGTCGGCAATGGCGATATCGCTCGTCATGTCCATGGGTTACTCCAAAGTGACCTGGAGCGGCCAAAGTGCCGCCTTCACAGAACCTACGCCACCCCTTAGCTACCAGCAATCTCTTTTCGATACCTACTGTCGAACAGAGACCAAAACACCCATCAGCGGCCGCCCGGACCGATCCGGGCGCCAAGGAGTATCGATGTCCAAATTCGCAGACGCCACCCTCGCCGTCACCGGCGCCTCCGGCCACCTCGGCCGGGCCACGATCGACCAGTTGCTGGCCAAGGGCGCCCGGCGCGTCGTCGCCATCACCCGTGATCCGTCCAAGCTCGCTGACCTCGGCAGCAAGGTCGAAGTTCGCGCCGGTGACTTCAACGACACCGCCTCCCTCCCCACGGCCTTCGCCGGTGTCGACCGTCTGCTCGTTATCTCGACGGACTCGCTCGACGCCCTCGGCACCCGCACCCGCCAGCACACGGCCGCGATTGCCGCCGCGGAAAAGGCTGGCGTCAAGCACATCGTCTACACCAGCCTCACCAGCCCCTATCCCGACGCCACCAACCCCATCGCCGACTCGCATTTCTGGACCGAGGCGGCGCTGGCCGAGAGCAACCTGACCTGGTCGGTGCTGCGCAACAACCAGTACACCGACTACCTGATCCCCGGCGCCCAGCACGCCATCGCCACCGGTCAGCTCTTCCATTCCGGCGCCGACGGCCGCCGCGCCTACATCACCCGCGCCGATTGTGCCGTCGCCGCGGCGACCGCGCTACTCGAGGCCGAAGGGCGCCGGATCTACGACATCGGCGGCCCAGGCGCCGTGACCGGTGACGATCTCGCCGCGTTGTATACGACCCTCTCGGGCCGCCCGGTCGTCGCGATCAACGTCCCGGCCGAGGGTTTGATCGCCGGCCTCACCCAGGGCGGCGTCGCGCCCGCCATGGCGGGCGTCCTCGCCCGCTTCGACACCGACTCCGCCAAGGGCTACCTCGGCATCGTTGCCGGCCACTTCGCCGACCTCACCGGCCAGCAGCCGGAATCGGTCGCCGCGTTCGTGACCCGCAACAAGGCGGCGCTCATCGCCTGATGCATCACCGCCCCGGCTCGTTTTCGAGGCCGGGGCGGTCCTCTGTCGCCGCCCTGCATCAACTTCGCAAAGACTTGCCGGCGCCCACGACGTCTTGATCCGAAACGGCCGCACACAGCCTTGTTTGGGGCGTTATTTATGGTAACCCTCGCGCCGGAATTGCAGGCAGAGACTCAGCCCTGCGTGCCCTGCTGCTCGCCGGGGGGCGATTGGATTGCTTGGAGGCACCACGAAATGAACCTGTTCGGACCTTTGTCGCGGGCGCTCGCGCTCGGCGGCGTTCTGATGTGCGCCGGCGCCCTGCCCGTCATGGCGGCGCCTGCCGATATCGCCCTGCTCAAGACCTATCTCGGCACCTGGAAGGGCACCGGCACGCTGACCGGCGCCCAGACCAATCCCGTCACCTGCCGCATGTCGCTCACCTCGGGCAACAGCGACAAGGTCAACTACACCGGCCGCTGCGCCATCGCCGGCCAGTCCATCTCGGTCACCGGCACCATCGCCTATGTCGATGCCAACCAGCGCTACGAAGCGGTGATGAATTCGGGCGTCGGCGGCTTCCGCGGCGTTGCCATCGGCAAGAAGTCCGGCAGCGGTATCGTCTTTGATTTGCAGCAGCGCGCCAATGACGACGCCGGCAACGACATCTCGATCGCCTCCAAGCTGACGCTGACCCCCAAGAAGATCGACGTGGTCTTCCACGCCACCTTCAACGACACCGGCGATACCATCGACGCCAAGATCCCGTTCTCGATGAACTGATCTTGCACTCCTGAAATGCAAAGGGCGGCCCTCGGGCCGCCCTTTTTTTGCCCGCGCGTCGATCCACCTCGTGCCAGGACGGGGCCAGCTTAGTCCGGTCGGTCGACGGGCCAGTCAGGTCACCACGTTCCGGGGGGTCCCGGCGACGAACAATTCGATGGTCTCGGTCAACTGGTCGGCGAGCGCCTGAATGGCCCCTTGGCTTGCCCAGGCGACATGTGGGGTCAGGATGAAGTTGGGCATGTCGAGCAGCTTCATCAAAGGGCTGTCGGCCGACGGCGGCTCAGCCGCGCTGACATCGAAGGCCGCCCCTGCAATCTGGCCCGACATGAGCGCGGCCTGCAGGTCGCTCTCGTTCACCAGCCCGCCCCGCGCCGTGTTGATCAGAATCGGCCGCCGTTGCATCTGCGCGAACTCGGCGGCGCCGATCAGATTGCGCGTCTCGGGCAGCAGCGGCAGGTGCAGCGAGAGAACGTCCGCGCGCTCCAGCACCTCATCAAAGCCCACTCGCCCCGGAGCTGGTTGAGGATCGTTCTTTCGGCCGGCGATGAGCACCGTCATGCCGAAGGCTTCCGCGATCCGGGCGACTGCGCTGCCAAGCGCGCCGCTCCCGAAGAGGCCGAGCGTGCTGCCCCCCAGATCGACGATCGGGTAGTCGAAATAGCAGAACTGCTGGGCCTCTTGCCATCGCCCGGCGCTCACCGACGCCCGGTAGGGGACGAGGCTCCGACGCAGCGCCAGCATCAACGCGAACGTGTGCTCGGGTACCGAATGTTTCGAGTAATTCCGCACATTCGAGACGATCACGCCGCGATCCTTCGCCGCCGCCAGATCGATCATGTTGGTGCCGGTCGCGGCGACCGCGATCAGCCGGAGTCGCCCCGCGCCTTCGAGGTCGTCCCGGCCGATCGGCACCTTGTTGGTGATGACCACATCGGCATCTCGGATGCGCGCGCGCACGTCCGCCGTCGCGCTGCGCTCGTAGCTGACGAGGTCGAAGGGAAAGCGGAAGTCGCCGAACCTTACGCTCCTGGGCAGCGTCTCGCGGTCGAGAAAGACGATGTGCAACCTGTCCATGCTTCATTGTCCCGACGTGCTGTCCGGTCCGCCCATCCTGCGATCGGTGCGCGGGCGTTCGAACGACCTCGAGATAATACGATCTGGCAACCGAGGGAATGGCCCGGTGACGGCGACCGGACCAGGGCGACCGAAGCGATGTCGTCGTGCCGGGCAGGCAAGAGGCTTTCGCCCAACGAATGTTCCCGGTGGGTCGCCCTTTTTGTTTTCGGGATGGGCGACTATGTTGGTGCCCGGAGGCAAACATGCTCCTTGAACTGATCAACAAGAATGCAGATGCCCTCAGAACCATGGGCGAACAGGCCATCGCCGAGGCCAACGAGGCCGGTGTTGCCGCCTATTTCATGGACCCCGCCCGCGGCGAGGGTATCTTGCGCCAGCTCCCCGATGGCACGCTGCAACGGGTGAGGATCGTCATCGGCGGCGACGACCTGGTGCTCGAAACGCTGCCGTCGCGGAACCAGTGGCCACGCTAACCGTCATTGCCGGTCCCAATGGCTCCGGCAAGTCGACGGTGTTCAGCCGGCTTCAGGCACCGGGCGAGGTCATCAACACCGACGATTTCGCCCGCCGGCTCGATCCCGTGAATCCGGAAGGCCAGTCCATCCGTGCCGCGCGCGCCGTTCTGGCACGTATTGTAGAACTTCTGTCGGCGGGGCTCGATTTCAACTTTGAGACGACTCTGAGCAGCCGTCAGTCTCTCGCAGTCATGCAACGCGCCAAGGCGCGCGGCTACCGGTTGGAACTGGCTTACATCGTGCTGCGATCCCCGCAACTCCACCTGGCGCGGGTAAGACAACGCGTGGCACTCGGCGGCCACGATATCCCGGACGATATCATCCTGCGCCGCTACGACCGGTCCTTGAAGAACCTTGGCCCGGCCGTGCGCTTGGCCGACCAGACCATTGTCTACGACAACACCGAACCGGAACTGAAAACCTTGGTGCTGAAGGGCCGGACCGGAACCATCAGCAGCCTGCAGGAATGGCGTGCTCTAAACGAAACCCTCGCGACGGCCATCGCCGACGCGGCCGGCATCGACCTCGCCTCTCGATAAGCAGCCTCAGAACGGGATGTCGTCGTCCATGCCGCCGGATTCGAACGCTGGGGCGCTCGAGGACGGGCGGCGGCCTTCGGAGCGGCCTTCCGAGCGCGCCGGCGGACCCGAGAAGCCGGTCGATTCACCGCCACCCTCGCCGCGGCCGTCGAGCATCGTGAGGTTCGAGTTGAACCCCTGCAGCACAACTTCCGTAGAGTACTTGTCGGCGCCGGACTGATCCTGCCATTTGCGGGTCTGCAGCGCGCCCTCGAGGTACACCTTGCTGCCCTTCTTGAGATATTGTTCGGCGACCTTGGCAAGGCCCTCCGAGAAGATCACCACGCGGTGCCACTCGGTCTTTTCCTTGCGCTCGCCGGAATTCTTGTCGCGCCAGCTTTCGGACGTCGCGACGGAGAGGTTGACCACCTTGTTGCCGCTCGGCAGCGTCCGGATTTCCGGATCGGCGCCGAGATTGCCCACCAGAATGACCTTGTTCACGCTGCCTGCCATGGCCCTGCCCTTTTTGCTCATCACACCGCCCGAACCCGGGCTGGTGCATCATATAGAACTGCGCCCGGCCCTGCTCCCAAATCTCGGGTTTCGCACAGGGTAGACCGCCTGTTCTTGTTATGTTCCATGTTGACGCATGCGTCAAGCATGTCATTGAGACCCCAGCCGGAATCCAGTAGGTTCCGCACCGCAGAATTCAGGACGCGCCGATGAGTGATACCCTAGGAAACAGCGGCGCCCGCAAGGGCGCCCCCCAGCGCTCGCTGCTCGCCACGCGCGCCGCCAACACGCTGCGCTATTCGCTGATGAACCTGTTCATCCTCGTCGGGGTCTACGCCTCCGCCTATGGCGGCCCGTTCGGCTACACCGGCCTGCTGTTTTCCTTCGTGCTGATGGGCTATGTCGACGAGCTGTTCGGCGATGCCGGCAACAAGGAAGACATGCCGCCGGTCTGGTACTGCCAGGCCATGCTGTTCCTGACGCTGCCGCTGCTGATCTTTGCAACGCTCGTTACCTTCAACGTCACCACCCCCAACGGCTTCGGCTGGATCGACGCCATCGTCCGCGCCGTCGGCATCGACCCCGACGCCGCCCGCGCCCGCACGTCGTTCTTCGTCTGGGCCGAGGGCCCATTCGTCAGCCTCGGCATGTTCTACGGCGCCGCCGGCGTCAACGTCGCGCACGAGCTGGTGCACCGCTCCGACAAGGAGTTCGACAAGTTCGTCGGCCGCTGGCTGCTGGCCTTCACCTGGGACACCGGCTTTGCCATCGAGCACGTGCACGGTCACCACCGCAACGTCGGCACCGAGCTCGACCCGGCGACCGCCAAGCGCGGCGAATACATCATCGCCTTCGTCGGGCGCTCGACCATCGGCCAATGGGTCAATGCCAAGCGCTTCGAGGACGAGCGGCTGGCCCGCAAGGGCCTGTCCAACAACCTCTGGAGCAACCGCTTCTGGCGCGGCCAGCTGATGACGCTGGCCATCCTCGCCTTCTACGTCGCCTTCCTCGGGCCGATGGGCATCGTCTGGTTCGCCTTCTCGGGCGGCATCGGCAAGATCTACCTCGAGGTCGTCAACTACATCGAGCATTACGGGCTGGTGCGCATTCCCGGCACCCGCGTCGAGGCCCGGCACTCCTGGGACAGCCACCGGCGCATTTCGGGCGGCATGTTCTACAATCTCATGCTCCACTCCAACCACCACAAGATCGCCAGCCGGCGCTTCTGGGAACTGGAGCAGTCGCCGCCCGAAGAGGCCTCCGCCCTGCCGCGCGGCTACATGGCGATGATCCTGTTCGCCTTCCTCGGCCCGCCGTTCTTCAACTACCTCGACCGATACCTCGCCGACTGGGACCGCAAGCTCGCGAGCCCCGACGAGGTCGCCTACCTCAAGCAGAAGGGCATCTATCTGGGCGACCGCCAGCCGGCCTGAGCGGTCGCGCCGCCGACCGCCCGTCCGGTGTTCCCACACCCGACCGGCGGCAAAGCGCCGAGCCGATTAACCTCGGGAACAGGATGATTTGAGTTTCCGGTCAGTCTTCGGCGCAGCATTCATCGCGCGTTAGGAAGCGCTGGCCACACTGGCGGCATGAACAGGCGCCTAGACTTTTCCGGACGCGGCCGCGCAAGGGTCGCCCTCGTGACTCTGCTGGGGACGCTCCTGTGCATGGGCGTCGCCGTCCTCGCGGTGTCCTTCACCACGCAGTTCATGAGCCCCAATGCGCGCGCGATGACCTGGGCCGCGGCGATCGGCATCCCGATCGGCCTGTCCGCGCCGATCTGCTATTTCTTCGCGAGCAAGCTTCGCGAGCTCTCGATTGCGCACCATGAGCTTGTGACCATCGCGGCCCAGGACAGTCTGACCACCTGCCTCAATCGCGGGGCATTCGTGACGCTGGTCGATGCCTATCTGGCGCAGGTCAATTCGAGCCAACACGTCGGTGGCGCCCTGTTCGTGATCGACGCCGACAAGTTCAAAAGCATCAATGACCGCTTCGGTCACGCGACCGGCGATGAGGCCCTCAAGCTGATTGCCCAGACGATCAAGCGCTGCGTCAGGCCGGTCGACCTGGTTGGGCGCGTGGGCGGCGAGGAATTCGCGGTCTTCCTGCCCACCATCGACGACGCCGGTGCGCGCGCCGCGGCGGAGCGCATTCGCACGCAGGTCAGCGCCATCAAACTTCTGGCCCAGGGTCTGCCGGTTCCCATTTCGATCAGCCTGGGCGGGGTCGGATTCAGCTCGACCAC
>JANXSI010000268.1 GCA_025352765.1 Devosia sp.
CGAAGCCACCATCGGCGTCGGCCTTGGCGGCAACTGGCTGGTCGGCGGCTCCAAGAAGTCCTTCGCGCTGCAGCCCTGGTCGGTTCAGGGCCAGATCGGCCTCAACTACTCGCTGACCTGGACGGCGCTGACCCTGCAGTAAGCCCTGCACTAGTCGAATTTGAAAACGCCGGTCCTCAGGGGCCGGCGTTTTTGTTTGTCAGTTTATCCCTGTGACGATGGCATCGATCACGTCGCCGTCGCGCACCAGCGCGTAGCCCTCGCGGCCCGCCGGCTGCCGCCAGCTTTCGGGATCGCTGGAAAAATACCAGATCTCGTCTCCCGGCAGCATTTTGGCCTTGAGCATCTGCCACTCGGTCTGGACCGGATCGAGCTGCTGCAGGCCAGGTTTCGGCAGGGCGGCCTGCCAGGCATCGATCTCCTCGACGCTGACGATCGACAACAGCCAGTTGCGGGGAACGTCCCTCGTCAATGCCCCGCCCCGGTCTCCGCCGTCTCGAAGAACGGCCGCGCCTTGTCCCACAATCCGGCCTTCCAGAGGTCCGAGTGGCCGGCGCCCTCGACGATCCAGAGGCCGCCCTTGTGCGGCGCCAGATCGTAGACCCGCTTCCCGTGCTGCACCCCGATGGTGGTGTCGGCCGTCCCATGCGCGACGAACACCGGCTCGCTGACCGAGGGCAGCCACTGGTCGACCGGGAACTGATCGTGCATCAGCCAGCCGACCGGGAAGAACCAGTAGCGATCGCGCGCCACCGCGACCGCCGAGTCGAATGGGGTTTCAAGCAGCAGCGCATCTGCCTCGCGCTGGCTGGCCACATAGGTCGCGGGGCCCGAGCCGAGCGACCGTCCCCAGATGACGAGCGGGAAGCCCTTGGCCCTCGCCCAGTCGAAGGCCGCCAGAGCGTCGGCGAGGATATGCTCCTCGGTGATCTCGCCGGGCGAGCCGGGAAAGCCCCGATAGTCGAAGGCGAGGAAACCGTAACCCGCCGCCGCAAAGGTTTCGAACCGCACATGCTCGGCGGCAAAGCTGCCGGAATTGCCCCGATAGTAGACGATCAGCGGCTTGCCGGCGGCCGGTTGGGCATACCAGCCGGTGACCGTGGCTTTGTCGGCGGTCGGAATGGTGACGAGGCTCGCATTGCTGAGCGTCGTCTCGCTGAGCGCCAGCAACCGCCCCTCCGGTTCATACTGGAAGGTGCGCTGCAGCACGTAGAGCGCCGCCATGCCGCCGAGGTACAGCACGACGACGAGCGCGAGCAACGCGACAACGATGCGGCGGAACAGTCTCATCACGGGCCTCCCCGCCTATCTGGCGGGAAGACTCCGGCAATCGCAAGGCCGAGCTAGGCTTCTGCCTCTTCGAGCGCCTTGGCGAAGGCCATGCCGAACACCTCCTGCGGCTGTGCTCCCGAGAGCGCGAACTTGTTGGCGAAGATGAAGAACGGCACGCCCTGGATGCCCTGCGCCGCGGCGTCGGTGGCGATCTGGTGCGAGATGGCCAGTTCGCGCACGTCACGCATGTCGGCAAGTGCCTCCTCGCGGGTGAAGCCGAATTGCGTCGCGATCTCGGCCAGCACCTCGTCGTCGTTCACCTGCCGGTGGTCGAGGAAATAGGCGTTGGCGATCGCATTGGCGAGCGCGTGCTGCGTGCCCTTGGGCTTGGCGAGCCGCACGATGGTGTGCGCCTTCTGCGTCGGAAAGGTGCGCGGCTGCTGGCTGAGATCGAGCACGATGCCGGCC
Source organism: Devosia sp. (assembly GCA_025352765.1). Classification (GTDB taxonomy): domain Bacteria; phylum Pseudomonadota; class Alphaproteobacteria; order Rhizobiales; family Devosiaceae; genus Devosia_A. Next base: position 1,741 of record JANXSI010000268.1, read on the forward strand.
TTGGCGGCCTCGCTCTCGACCCGCGCCCACATCTCCTTGGGATCGCGGCCATACTTCTTGCGCAGCATGTCGCCGACGTCATAGCCCTCGGGCGGCGTCGTGGGATCGAGGTAGAACGGGTGGTTCTCGACCTCGACCATCACATCGTCCGGCAGGGCGGCGATGGCCTGGTCGAGCCGCGCCGAGCCGACAAGGCACCAGGGGCAAACGACATCGGTGAACAGGTCGACTTTGATCGTGCGGGTCATGGGGACATCCGAAAATGAATGCGCCGGATATGGGGGACTTCCCCGATCCGGCACAAGCACGCACAGCGGTGTAACCGATCGGGCGGCGCCCGGCGGCCCGGCACGCCTCAGTTGAAGGCGAACACTGCCGCGATCACGATGCCCAGCAGCGACAGCCGCGTCACCCAACTGAGGATGGCCGGATTGACGCTGCCCCTGGGCGCCACGACCGAGATCACCATCGCGATGACGATCAGCGCGACGAGCGCCATCTTGACCCAGAACCAGGAGTTGAAGGCCTCGACGCCGCCGTAGCGGACGGCCACCATCAGGACGCCGGTGACCACCAGCACCGCGACGGCGATGCGCGAATTGATGCCGAACCGCCTCGCGATCCCGCCCAGGATCTGCTTGCCCTCGGGCGTAGCGCCGCCCATGCGGGCCATGACGATCGGCATGCCGATCGCAGTGGTGGCGCCGACCCCGAGCGCGACGAGGTGGAGGATGAGAAGGATGTCGAAGACGATGTCCATGGCGTGCCCCTTTGCATTGACAAGGTCGGCTTGATACAACCTCAATATTAGTTGAGGTCAAGGGACTTTCGATGATCGCGCAGAGCTTGAGCGTGGGTGAGGTCGCAAGGCGATCCGGGGTCGCCGTCTCGGCCCTCCACTTTTACGAGCGCCAGGGGCTGATCCGCTCGCACCGCACGCCCGGCAACCAGCGCCGCTACGACCGCGACGTGCTGCGGCGCGTCGCGATCATCCGCGTCGCCCAGGATGTCGGGGTGCCGCTCGCCGAAATCGCCGCGAGCCTCGCGACCCTCCCCGACGGCCGCACGCCGACCCGGGACGATTGGGCAAAGCTGTCGAGCGGCTGGGCGGCGGCGCTCGACGCGCGCATCGCGACGCTGCAGCGGCTGCGCGACGGGCTCACCGACTGCATCGGCTGTGGCTGCCTCTCGACGGGCCATTGCCCGATCCGCAACGCCGCCGACCGGCTCGGGCGCGAGGGCCCGGGCGCGCGGCGGTTGATGGCCCCAGCGGGCGACTAGGCCACGGCGACCCGGATGGCCCTGCCCGGTCGCGGTCGGCGCGCCCGCATGATGGCGCGCACGACGAACCGCGCCGTGCGTCCCGTCGTCTTAGTGATGAACAGCGCGACGCCAGCCAGCCACAGCGCGGCCCCGACGATCCAGCCGGTCAGCGTCAGCAGCAGATCGCCGAGCCGCAACACGCCGCGTCCCACAAGCTTCATCACGCCCAGATAGCCGCCCTTGTAGCGCTCGGCCGTACGCGCCAGCAGCTTGACGTCGCGCACGCTGTCGGCCGTTTGCATGCTGAGCTTCATCGCCCGCACGCCGCCGACCTTGCCGATAGTGCCGAAATCGCCGGCGAGTTCGGTGACCACCGCGGCGGCCCTGGGGTTGAATAGCCGCGCCAGCGGCCGCTGCATCTCGCCGATGCGGAAGCCGCGGGCAAGGTCGACGGCTTCGGCGAGCGCTGCTTTATCGAGGCTCCGGCCGAGTGCAAGGCTCAATTCTCCCGCGAGTCGCGGCGGGATCTTGCCGAGCTTGCTCATGGCCTTGACGAAGGACGCGCCGGCTCTGAGCGGCATCGCCGTACCCACGCTCGCGACCGTTGCCACTGTCAGCCCGAGCCCGACGCTGGCCACCCCGAGGGTGAAATAGTTGACCGGATGGCCGGTGACGTAGTTGGTGCCCTGCCCGACCAGGTCGCGGACATCGCCGATGCCGGTGACGTCCGTCGCCACGACGCAGGCAAAGCCGCCCTCGCTGTCGAAATCCCCGTCCACGACACACGACCAGCCCTGCCGCAGCACATTGCCCAGATCGACCGCCGGGAGTGCAGCGATCCGCGCCGTCAGCTCAGGCGCCACGGCGATCTTGCGGGCATCAGCCAGCGCGAGCAGCGACCGCGCCAGATCGCCGTCACCGCTGTCGAGCGCCGTTCTGATCTCGGCATCGTAGCGGGCCGGCGGGATCTGCTGCAGCCGATACTCGGCGAGAACCCCCTCGCCCGCGTGGCCGAGCACCTTGGCCGCGAGGTAGACGTTGGGCGACAGCAGCAGGCCGATGACGAACACCGTGCTGACCACCGATCGCCAGATGGCGCGTATCAGGTAAATGGCCGTCCCCCCGCTTGGCACAAATCCAATGCCTTATCTGGGAACTGTCGTGCGACAACAAAAGGGCCGCGCGATGGCCGGTCGGGTCAGCGCGCGGCGAGAAACTCCGCAATCGCGGCCAACGTCGCCGCCGGCTGCTCAATTTGGGGCAGATGGCCCGCCCGGGCGATCAGTTTGAACTCAGCATCGGGGATCGCCGCCGCATAGGCCCGGCCATAGCCCGGCGTGAACACCCGGTCGCTGTCGCCCCAGATCACCAGCGTCGGCACTTCGATCTCGCGCAGCCGGGCGAACAGTTGGGGGTCGTGCATGTAGGGCTCGCCTGCCAGCAGCTTGAGTGTCGCCATGTTGCCGCGCAACGCCGCGACGCGCTCCGGCGGCAGGCTCGCCGGATCGACGAAGAAGCGGTCGGGGTCGGCGTAGGAGTGCTCGGCGATGCCGCGCGGCGTGAGCGCGAAGAAATCGATCATCGGGTGCTCGGGCACATCGATGCCCGCGGCATCGATCAGCACCAGCCTGCCGACGATCCCGCCGGTGTCGCGCCAGGCCATCTGTGCCGCGATCCAGCCACCGACCGACGAGCCGATGACGAGGACGTCGCGCAGCCCCCGCTCCGCCAGCAGGCGAAGATAGCTCATCGCCAGCGCATCGAAGCTGTCGAGCCAGTCCGGCCGCGACGTGCCGTGCCAGCCCGGATGGGTCGGCAGGAGCACCCGCATGGTCCCGGCCAGATCGTCGGCGAGACCCTGCACGGTTGCCGGCCCGCCACCGCCGTGCAGCAGCAGCACCGGCCGCCCCTCGCCGGTCTGGCGAAGCGTTACGGACAGGTCGGGCAGGATGGAGGTCGCCGGATTCGTCATGTTGATTTCCTATGCTTATATAAACATATTTATATCAGCAGATTGAGATATTCAACCCCACATCGGCGATGCTAGAGTAAAGAGATGACCACCGATCTCGAACAGCTCGGCCGCGCCGTGAAAGCGGCCCAGTACCGCCAGCACCGCGCGCTTGAAACCGCCCTGCTGGCGATCGGCACGACGGTGGTGCAATGGGACGCGCTGCGTGCCATCGCGGGGGCGCCCGGCGCCTCGGCCCACGACCTGGCACAGGCCACCTTCCAGACCGACCAGTCCTTCGGCACGCTCGCCAACCGGCTCGAGGCGCAAGGCCTGATCGAGCGGCAGCCCGGTGAAGGCCGCCGCATCGCCCACCGGCTGACCCCAGCGGGTGTCCGCATGCTCGCCGAGGGCAATGCCATCGCCGCACGGATCCGCGAAGCGCTGTTTGCTCCCCTCGGCGAGACCGATCGGCGGGCCCTGCAGAAGATCCTGACGCGACTGCAGGCGCCCGCCTGACGCGGTGGCTCAGGCGGCTATGCCGACCGCATCAAGCGCCGTCATCGCCTCGGCGGACAACATCAGGCTCGCCGCGGCGAGGTTCTCGGTGAGATGCGCAACCGACGAGGTGCCGGGGATCAGCAGGATGTTGGGCGAGCGCCGCAATAGCCAGGCGAGGGCCACCTGCATCGGCGTCGCACCGAGCTCGGCGGCAACCTCGGAGAGCGCCGACGACTGCAGCGGGCTGAAGCCGCCCAGCGGGAAGAACGGCACATAGGCGGTGCCATCGGCGGCGAGGCTGTCGATCAGCGCGTCGTCTTCGCGATGCGCGAGATTGTACATGTTCTGCACGCAAACGATCTTGGCGAGCTTTCGACCCTCCTCCACCTGGCGTGCCGTGACGTTGCTGAGCCCGATGTGCCGGACCAGCCCCTCCTGCTGCAACTCGGCCAGCGCGGTCAGCGGGGCCTCGATCGAGCCCTCCACGGGACCGTGCGCGGTGGCGCTGAGCATGATACGGAGATTCACCACGTCGAGCACCTCGAGCCCGAGGCGATCCAGATTGTCATGCACGGCCTGTGTCAGCTCGGCTGCCGAATACGCCGGATCCCACGAGCCCTGCGGTCCGCGCCTCGCCCCGATCTTGGTGACGATCGTCAGGTTATCCGCATAGGGGTGCAGTGCTTCCTTGATGATCTGGTTGGTCACATGGGGGCCGTAATAGTCGCTGGTATCGATGTGATCCACCCCCTGGGCCACCGCCGCCCGCAACACCGCCACCGCGGCGTCGCGATCCTTGGGCGGGCCGAACACGCCGGGGCCGGCGAGTTGCATGGCGCCATAGCCGAGCCGTTTGACGGTGCGGTCTCCCAGACGGAACGTGCCTGCTGATTCGAGATTGGACATGCTGGTCTCCTTGTTGAAGGGCACAGATAGACACTGCTCCACTCCGAGATAATCGGCTACAATCGGCACGGGCTGTGCAGGAGAGCGCACAATGAACGCCGATCTTTCCGATCTCACAGCGTTCCTCGCCGTGGCGCGCGACGGCGGATTTCGTCAGGCGGCACGCGCAAAAGGCAGCAGCGCCTCGCATCTGAGCGCCGCCGTGCGGCGCCTCGAGACGCAACTGGGCGTCAGACTGCTCAACCGCACCACGCGCAGTGTGGTGCCGACCGAAGCCGGCCAAAGCCTCCTCGACCGGCTGCGGCCCGCAATGCTCGAGGTGAAAGCCTCGCTCGATGCGGTCAACGGTTTTCGGGACCGGCCGGCCGGGCTGCTGCGGCTCAATGTGCCCGGCAGCGCCGCAAAGCTGGTGCTGCCCGCCATCGTGCCGGCATTTCTCGCCGAGTACCCCGATGTCCGGATGGAGGTGCTCACCAACGAGAATTTCGTCGATGTGCTTGCGGCCGGCTGCGATGCCGGCATCCGCTACGAGGAGCGGCTGGAGCCCGACATGATCGCCATCCCGATCGGCCCGCGCACCCAGCGGAGCGCGACTGCGGCGTCGCCGGCCTATCTCGACCGGCACGGCCGACCGGAACACCCCCGGGACCTGCTCAACCACGCGTGTCTGCGCGGTCGCTTCGCCGGGCGCGCTTTGGCGCCATGGGAATTCGAACGCAACGGCGAAGTGGTGCGGGTCGACCCCACCGGCCCGCTGGTCGTTCAGGCGGGCGGCGCAAGCGACCTTGCCATCGATGCCGCGGTCGCGGGCCTCGGCATCGTCGGACTGTTTGAGGACTGGCTCCAGCCCTACTTCAACAGCGGCGCACTGGAACCCGTGCTTGAGCCCTGGTGGCAGCGCTTCTCGGGACCGTTCCTCTACTATCCCGGGCGCCGACTGGTGCCGGCACCCCTGCGAGCGTTCGTCGATTTCATCAAGGCGAACCCGGCGACAGGCACCGCTGCCTAGAGTGAGACTCTAGTGCCCGAGCGCCTTGACGATGTCCTCGGTCATCTTCTTGGCGTCGCCGAACAGCATCATGGTGTTGTCGCGGAAGAACAGCTCGTTCTGGACGCCGGCATAGCCAGCTGCCATGCCGCGCTTGATGAACAGCACCGTGCCCGCATCCTCGACGTTGAGCACCGGCATGCCGTAGATCGGCGAGGTCTTGTCGGTCTTGGCCGCCGGGTTGGTGACGTCGTTGGCGCCGATGACGAAGGCGACGTCCGACTGCGCGAATTCCGAGTTGATGTCCTCGAGTTCGAACACTTCATCGTACGGCACGTTCGCTTCTGCGAGCAGCACGTTCATGTGCCCGGGCATACGGCCGGCGACTGGGTGGATGGCGTATTTCACTTCGACGCCTTCCTTTTTCAGCATATCGGCCATTTCGCGCAGCGCATGCTGCGCCTGGCTGACGGCCATGCCGTAGCCGGGGACGATGATCACCTTGCCGGCGTTCTTCATCATGAAGGCGGCGTCTTCGGCCGAGCCCTGCTTGACCGGGCGCGTCTCTTCCTCGCCCGAGCCGGCGGCGGCGCTGTCGCCACCGAAACCGCCGAGGATCACCGAGATGAAGCTGCGGTTCATCGCCTTGCACATGATGTAGCTGAGGATCGCGCCGGACGAACCCACCAGCGCGCCGGTGATGATCAGCGCGGTGTTGCCGAGCGTGAAGCCGATGCCCGCCGCTGCCCAGCCCGAATACGAGTTGAGCATCGAAACGACCACCGGCATGTCGGCGCCGCCGATCGGGATGATCATGAAGCCGCCGAGCGCCAGCGCCACCAGCGTGATCAGCCAGAAGGCGATAGGGTTGCCGGTCATGGCGAACCAGACGATCAGCAGCACCAAAACGAGGCCGAGGCCGAGGTGGAGGAGGTGCCGCTGCGGCAGGATAATCGGCTTGCCGCTCATATTGCCGTTGAGCTTGGCGAAGGCGATGACGGAGCCCGTGAAGGTGAAGGCACCGACGGCGACGCCGATCGACATTTCGATCAGCGCTTCAAGATGGATGCCCTCGGGTCCCGCGATCCCGAACGCCTGCGGCGCATAGAGTGCCCCGGCCGCGACGAACACCGCCGCAAGGCCGACCAGCGAGTGGAACGCCGCCACCAGCTGCGGCATGTCGGTCATCTTGATGGTGCGCGCCATGTAGGCGCCGATACCGCCACCGATGCCGATGCCGGCAATGATCAGCACCCAGCTCAGCCAGTCCGAGACATTGGCGAGGGCGAGCGTGGTGACGATGGCGATCGCCATGCCGACCATGCCGAAGGTATTGCCCTGGCGCGACGATTTCGGGCTCGACAGCCCGCGCAGCGCGAGAATGAAGAGGACGCCCGAGACGAGATAGAGCAGCGCGGCGATATCGGCGTTGATCACGGGCTCAACCCTTCTTCTTGTACATCGCCAGCATGCGCTGGGTGACGAGGAACCCGCCGAAGATGTTCACGCTGGCAAACACCAGGGCGATGAAGCCGAACACCTTGCTGACCCAGTTGGCATCGGCCGCGAGGTGGGTGCCCACCGCCAGCAGCGCGCCGACCACGATCACCGAGGAGATGGCGTTGGTGACGCTCATCAGCGGCGTGTGCAGCGCCGGGGTCACCGACCAGACGACGAAATAGCCCACGAAGATCGCCAGCACGAAGATCGCAAGGCGGAAGGTGAAGGGATCGATCGCTTCCATTTACTTTGTCTCCGCGGCCGGGGCCGCCAGCTTGATATTGGGGTGGACGATCGCGCCGTCGCGGGTGAGCACCGTGGCTTTCACCAGCTCGTCGTCCCAGTTGATCGAGAACGCCTTGGTCTTCTTGTCGAACAGCGTGTCGATGAAGGCAAACAGGTTGCGCGAAAACAGCTGGCTGGCCGAGGTCGCGAGCCGGGCCGGCACATTCCGGTAGGCGATGATGGTGACACCGTTGGCGGTGGTCACGACCTCGTCGGGCTTGGTCAGCTCGACATTGCCGCCGCGCTCGGCCGCGAGATCGACGATCACCGAGCCCGGTGTCATCGAGGCGACCATCGCGGCAGTCACGAGCTTGGGCGCCGGGCGGCCCGGGATCAGCGCCGTAGTGATGACGATGTCCTGCTTGGCGATGTGGCTGGCGGTCAGCTCGGCCTGCGCGGCCTTCTCGTCGGCGGTAAGTTCGCGGGCATAGCCACCGGCGCCCGAGGCATCCTTGAGCGCCTCGGTCATGATGAACTTTGCACCCAGCGACTCGACCTGCTCGCCGGCGGCGGCACGCACGTCGGTAGCAGAGACCACGGCGCCGAGGCGCTTGGCGGTCGCGATCGCCTGGAGGCCCGCAACGCCCGCGCCCATGACGAAGACCTTTGCGGGGCGAACGGTGCCGGCCGCCGTCATCATCATCGGGAAGGCCCGGTCGAAGGCGACGGCGGCGTCGAGTACGCCCTGATAGCCGGCAAGGTTGGCTTGGCTCGAGAGAATGTCCATCACCTGCGCGCGGGTGATGCGCGGCATGAATTCCATGGCAACCAGCGTCACGCCGGTCTTGGCCAGGGCGTCGATCTCGGCTTCGTTGCCGTAGGGGTCCATCGACCCCACGACCAGCGCGCCCTTGGCAGCACCGGCAAGGATCGCCGGCGTCGGCCGGCGGATGGTGAGGATGATTTCAGCGTCCTTGACGGCCTCGGCCGCGGTCGGCGTCACAGTGGCGCCGGCCGTCGCGTAGTCCGCATCGGGAACCCGCGCCAGCGTCCCGGCTCCGGCCTCGACGGCGACGCTGTTGCCCAGCCCGATCAGCTTGGCGACGGTCTCCGGGGTCGCTGCCACACGGGTTTCCCCGTCGGCCCGCTCGCGGACGATTGCAATCTTCATCGATGTCTCCCGGTCGTCTCGCGCTCGAACCTTGTGGTCCCGCTCCCAAGCGCGTCGAAGTCAGCGGGCGGTGTCGGTCAGCGCAGCGATTTGAAGAACGAGGCGCCAACCGGCGCGAACAGCCCGATCAGGATGGCGATAACGCCCACGATCGGCGCACCGGCAAAGATGATGCAGTAGAGCCCGACCACGATGAAGGCGAGCTGGATGATCGCCCACTTCACGAGGCTGGTGAAGCCTTCCCAGGTCTTTTCGTGCTGGGCGTAGTCCATCGCCTCATGCATTTCTTCGGCTTCCTGCATGTCGATGGCAGTTTCGTCCCTCATGGAGTCCTCGGTGCTAGTTGGGATCGGTGGCGTCGAGCTCGCCGATCAGGTTTTCGATCACAGACAGTCCCAGCGACCAGAAGTTCGGATCGCGCGCATCGAGCCCGAATGGCTTCAGCAACTCGGAATGATGCTTGGACCCACCCGCCTTCAGCAACTCGAAATAACGCTCGGCGAACCCGTCGCTTGCCCTCTCATACTGGGCGTAAAGCGAGTTCACAAGACAGTCGCCGAAGGCATACGCATAGACGTAGAACGGCGAGTGGATGAAGTGGGGGATGTACGACCAGAAGATGCCGTAACCCTCGTTCAGCTTCACCCCCGGCCCGAGGCTCTCGCGGCTGACCTCGAGCCAGATCTCGTTGAGCTGCTCGGTGGTGAGCTCCCCGGCCTTGCGGGCGAGATGCACCCGCCGCTCGAAGCTGTAGAAGGCGATCTGCCGCACCACGGTGTTGAGCATGTCCTCCACCTTGGACGAGAGCATCGCGAAGCGGTGCTTCTTGTCGGTGGTCTTGCTCAACATCGAGCGGAAGGTCAGCATCTCGCCGAAAACGCTTGCCGTCTCGGCCAGCGTCAGCGGCGTGTTGGAGAGAATGGAGCCCTGCGGACCCGCGAGCACCTGGTGCACGCCATGGCCCAGCTCGTGCGCCAGCGTCATCACGTCGCGCGTCCGGCCCAGATAGTTGAGCATCAGATACGGGTGCGCCGACGGCACCGTCGGATGGGCAAAGGCGCCGGACGCCTTGCCGAAATGCACCGGCGCGTCGATCCAGCCCGAATTGAAGAACGGCTCCGCCACCTCGCGCAGTTTTGGCGAGAAGCTGCCATAGGCGTCGAGCACCGTGCTGCTGGCGGTCTGCCAGTCGAACACCCGCTCGTCGCTGGTCGGCAACGGCGCGTTGCGGTCCCAGGCGTTGAGCTGGTCCTTGCCGAACCACCGGGCTTTCATCTGGTAGTATTTGTGGCTCAGCCGCGGATAGGCCTCTCGAACCGCCGTTTCCAGCGCGTCGACGACCTCGCGCTCGACCGAATTGGCCATGTGGCGGCTGTCTGCGACGTCGGCGTAGCCGCGCCAGCGGTCGGAGATCTCTTTGTCCTTGGCGAGGACGTTGGTGATGTGGGTGAACAGCCGCTTGTTGTCGCCGAGCGTCTTGCCCAGCCCGTTGAACGCGGCCTCGCGCTTCTTTTCGTCCGGATCGGACAACAGGTGCAGCGTGCCCTCGATCGGCAGCGTCTCGCCGTTCACCTCGAACTTCAGCGACGACATCGTCTCGTCGAACAGCCGGTTCCAGGCCTGTGCCCCGGTCACCGATTTCTCAAAGAACAGCTCCTCGAGCTTTTCGTCGAGTTGGTAGGGCTTGGCCTTGCGCAGCTCGGCGAACCAGTGGCGGTAGCGCGCGACGTTCTCGTCCATCGCCATCGCCGCCTCGATCACCGCGTCGTCGATGCGGTTGAGCTCGAGCTCCCAGAACAGCAGACCCGTCGCGAGGTCGGTGATCGACTGGCCGAGATCGCCGAGGAATTTCGCCTTGGCGGGGTCCTGCGTGTCGAGCGCATAGCGCAGATAGGAAAACGACGACAGCCGGCCGGTGACGTCGCCGAGCTTTTCCGACCGCGCAATGGCTTCGTACAGCCGTCCGGACTTGGCGAGGGCGTCGAGTTTGCCCTTGTAATCGGCCTCGAAGGCCTTGGCCTCGGCCTTCGCCCATTCGAGATCGCGCACCAGTTCGGGCGAGTCTGCGCCCGGGTAAAGGTCGCTGAGGTCCCATTCCGGCAGCACCCCGAACTCGTTGTGCCCCTTTTGCGGAGCGGCGTCGGGGGCGGAGACGGGATCGGCCATAACGTGGACTTTCGCGGGGTTTTCAGGCGCCGGGACCATATCGACGCGAGGAATCGTTCTCAAGTGCGAGATTTGCCATCCACAAGCGCAGGTGCCGGACGCATCGGGCGGATCGCCAGCCTTAAAGCGCCCTTAACTCCCAGCCCCGATCCTGCCCCGAAACGGCACAGTGCGATTCGGCGAACGGCCGGTCGCGCCTGAAACAGTCTGGGAGTTTCATGACGCGCGTTCTGATAGTTGACGACGATCCGGTGCAGTTGCGCCTGACGGCGGAAGTGGCGCGCCGTGCCGGGTTTGCCCCGGTCACGGCCAATGGCGGCGACGAGGCGCTGCGGCTGCTGCGGGCCGATCCGGGCTATGGCGCCATGATCCTCGACCTGGTGATGCCCGATACCGACGGCATGGCCGTGCTCGAAGCGATGGCCCGCAACGGCACCAGTGTGCCGGTGATCGTCCAGACCGCCCACTCCTCGCTCGATACCGTGGTTTCGGCGATGCGGCAGGGCGCGGTCGATTTCTTCGTCAAGCCGGTCGCTCCCGAGCGGCTGATCGTGTCGCTGCGCAACGTCATGAAGCTCGGCGAGCTCGAGACCATCGTCCGCACCGAGCGCGCGAGGCGCGCCGGAACGCTGGGCCTCGCCGACATCGTCACCGGCTCGCCCAACATGCACCGGGTGCTGACCCTCTGCCAGAAGGCCGCCAAGAGCCCGATCCCGGTGCTGATCGAAGGCGAAACCGGCACCGGCAAGGAGCTGATCGCCCGCGTGATCCAGGGAATGGGCGATCGCGCCACCAGGCCGTTCGTAGCCGTAAACTGCGCCGCGATCCCGGCCAATCTGATCGAGTCGACGCTGTTCGGGCATAAAAAGGGTGCGTTTACCGGCGCCGTCGCCGACCATCCGGGCAAGTTCGCCGAGGCCCATGGCGGCACACTGTTTCTCGACGAGATCGGCGAACTGCCGCTCGACGCCCAGGCCAAGCTGCTGCGGGCGCTGCAGGAGGGCGAGATCGAGCCCGTCGGCTCGACCCGGCCGGAACGGGTCAACGTGCGCGTCATCTCTGCCACCAACCGGCGGATGCTGAGCCTCGCCCAGTCGGGTGAGTTCCGCGAAGACCTCTACTACCGGCTCAACGTCTTTCCGATCTACCTGCCGCCGCTGCGTGACCGGCTTGAAGACATCGAGCCCCTCGCTAAGCTGTTCGTCGCCCGCTTCGCGGCCGAGGCCGGCAAACGCATCGCCGGCCTGTCGGCGCCGGCCCTCGAGCTGCTGCAGGGCTATGACTGGCCAGGCAACATCCGCCAGCTCGAGAATGTCCTCTATCGCGCCATCGTCCTCAGCGATGGCGGCTACCTCGAGATCGCCGACTTCCCGCAGATCGTCGCCCAAGCGCGCGGCCGCGAGGAATCGCTGAAGCTGACGAGCGCGGTGCCCCTGCCTTCAGCCCCGGTTCATATCGACAGCGCTAGGCCTCAGCGTAGTCATGTTGAGATGCAGGAGGCAATTCCAGACCGGTTCCTCGATGCCAAGGGCGAGGTGCGCCAGCTCGAAACGCTTGAACGCGAGCTGATCGAATTCGCACTCAAGCGCCATGGCGGGCACATGTCGAAAGTGGCACGGGCCCTCGGGATCGGGCGCTCGACACTTTATCGCAAGCTGCGCGAATACGGCCTCGAGGGAGCAGTGCAGTCGGATGCGGCGTGAGCCGCGGGACCTCCCAACAGGCGTGTTCCCGTTGCCCAAAGGCCACATTGGCGAGTCACAAAAAGGTGAGGAATTGCGCGTGTTAGGACTTGTAAGTTAACCCCATGGGACATTGCTCCGCAGACTGCGCCTTCCCTCCCCAGGCGTCCTGCCAATACCCGAAATGACGGAGTCTGCCTTGCGCTTTCTCGTGACCCTCTTGATGTCTGGCGTGGCCCTTATGGGCGCCAGTCTCCCGAGCCTTGCTCAGGACGCCGTCGTCACCAAGGCCGCGCTGACCCGCGTGGTCATCGCGCCGCCGCAGACCGACCTCGCCCGCATCATCAAGGCCGGACTGCAGAAATCCTATTACGGGGCAGACCCCACCAGCCGCGCCTATGCGCAGGCGCAAAAGCTATATTACTTCTACGGCGCCCGGGGCTTCGAGCCGCTGTGGCTGTCGACCGACCAGACCGGCAAGGTGGTGTTTTCGCCGAACGCCGAAAAGATTATCGGCGTCTTCAAGAATGCCGAACTCGAGGGCCTGCGCCCCGCCGACTATCTGTCGGTCGACCTCGACCCGGCTGCGGCCGGCACCGATCCGGCAAAGCTCGCCGCGCTCGAGACCTCGTTCTCGCAGGCCGCCGTCAAATATGCGCAGGACACCTACGGCGGCCGCATCCGCCCCACCGATGTCAGCCCGCTGCTCGTGATCAAGGCCAAGCGGATCGACGAAGCCGACATGCTGACCCAGCTTGCCGCCACCGACGATCCGGCCAAGTTGCTGCTGTCGCTGGATCCCCCGCACAAGGAATTCGGGCTGCTCAAGGCTGCCCTCGCCAAGTTCTACGAGGATGACGCGGTCAAGACCGAGACCATCACCATCCCCGACGGGCCGACGCTGAAGCTCGGCATGAAGGACGACCGCGTCCCCGCGCTGCGCGAACGGCTGAGCGTGCCGGCCCCCGAGATCCCCGAAGGCGCGGCCGACGCCAAGGTCGACACCACCTACGACAAGCCGCTGCTCGAGGCGGTCAAGGCGTTCCAGGACAGTCTCGGGATCACCGCCGACGGCGTGCTGGGACCGGCAACCGTCGCTGCCCTCAACGGTGCGACCGGTGTCTCCAAGGACGACATCGTCGCCAACATGGAGCGCTGGCGTTGGGAGCCCAACGATTTCGGCGCCTTCCACGTCGAGGTAAACATCCCTGAATTCACCGTCTGGATCATGAAGGACGGCGCACCGGTTCATTCCACCCGCGTCGTCGTCGGCCGGCCGACCAACCAGACCCCGCTGTTCTCCGACGAGATCGAGAACATCGTCGTCAATCCGTACTGGAACGTGCCGCCCTCGATCGCCACCAACGAGATCAAGCCGCACCTGATTGCCAACCCGAACTATCTCAGCGGCCAGAACATGGAGATGCTGTCGGGCAGCAAGGTGATCGACGCCTCGGCGATCGACTGGACCTCGACCAACATCAACAATTACCACATCCGGCAGAAGCCCGGCGGCTCCAATGCCCTGGGCCAGATCAAGTTCCTGTTCCCCAACGACCTCGACATCTACCTGCACGACACGCCGTCGAAGTCGCTGTTCGCCCGCTCCTACCGCGCCTACTCGCATGGCTGCGTGCGCGTCCAGAACCCGATGGATTTCGCCGGGGCGTTGCTCGAGACCAATCCGAACTACACCGAGGACACGCTCAAGGGCTTGTTCGGCGACAAGGAAAAGTGGGTCTCGCTCAAGAACCACATCCCGGTGCACCTGATGTACTTCACCCTCAGGGCCGACGATGACGGCACCATTCGGTCGTATGGCGACGTCTATGGGCACAACAAGAAGCTGATCTCGCTGCTGAATTCGTAATTTATCCGGACACGACCTGATTGCGGTCGGTCGTGTCCGCGAGGTGCGCTCGCGACCGGAAGTGCTTGCCCGGCGCCCGGAGCATCCGGCGTACGCCTTGATCCAGATCAATCGCCTTTCGCCGGATTGCCCGATGCTGCGCGTCGACTTATTGCGCCCAGCGGATAGATGCGATCGATCGTCGATGACTTTCTGGCCGGCTTGCGCACTCGATTTGCTGAGTGTCCGATGATTTCGCTTACCCTTGAGGCCGCCGCCGATGGCCTGAAGCTGATCGGCGCCTTCGAGACGCGGCTGGACGGAATTGCCCGCCGTCAC
>JANXSI010000270.1 GCA_025352765.1 Devosia sp.
CACGGCAATCGTCAGGGCAAAGTCCGGAGCCGCATGGTGCTGAGCCGCAAGCTGTTCGACCACCTGCCGCATCATCTGCCGCGGCACCGGGTTGATCGCCGGCTCCCCCGGCGGGATCGGCAGCCCGGGCTTGGTCACCATACCGACGCCTTCGCCGGCGTGGAACGTCACTCCAGCGCCGGGCGCGCCGTGGCTCACTCGCGCGATCACCAGCGCCCCATGCGTCACATCCGGGTCGTCGCCCGCATCCTTGATGATGCCGGCCTCGGCATATCCCTCGCCGCGCGCCTCGTGCGCCAGCGCAAAGCCCGGCATCTGGCCGCCGGGCAGGGTGATCGTCACCGGGTCCTCGAAGCCGCCCCCGAGCAGGGCGCTCAGCGCCGAGCGCGTTGCCGCCGTCGCGCAGGCGCCGGTGGTCCAGCCGCGGCGCAGCGGGCGGTCGTCGGGCGCAAAATCCTCAGTGTCGGCCATGCTCCTCTATATCGGGGGGGCGGCTCATGGCCAACGGCCTGATCATCGGCGCCCCGCGCTCGGGCTCGGGCAAGACCACCGTGACGCTCGGCCTCCTCGCGGCACTTCGCGCGCGCGGCCTCGCCGTCGCCCCGGCCAAGACCGGGCCCGACTACATCGACCGCGCCATCCTCGCCCGTGTTGCCGGCCGCGAGGCCATCAACCTAGACCCCTGGGCCATGCGCCCCGCGCGCCTCAAGGCCCTCGCCGCCGACCATGCGGCCGATGCCGACCTGCTGCTGGTCGAGGGCGTCATGGGCCTCTTCGACGGCGCCGCCGACGGCACCGGCTCGACCGGCGATCTCGCCGCGACCCTGCAACTGCCTGTCGTCCTCGTCGTCGACGCCGAACGGCAGGGCCAGTCGATCGCCGCGCTGGTCCAAGGCTTCGCCCGCTTCCGCCCCGACGTCGAGGTGGCGGGCCTCATCGTCAACCGCGTGGCGACCACAAGGCACGAGCAGATGCTCCTCGCCGCGCTCGCCCCGCTCGGCATCCCGGTGCTCGGCATCCTCCCCCGCCGCGACACCCTCGTCCTCCCCGAGCGGCATCTCGGGCTGGTCCTCCCCAACGAGGTCGCGGCGTTCGATTCGGTCGTCGCCGCAGCCGCCGAAATCGTCGAGGAATTCGTCGACCTTAACCGCTTGCTCGCCATCTCTGGCCATTTCTCGCAGCAAAATGCGCCATACCTCGCCATTCCTTCGCGTTTGAATCCCCTCGGTCAGCGCATCGCCATCGCCCGCGACAACGCCTTCGCGTTCATCTATCCGCACCTCCTCGCGGACTGGCGAGCGCAAGGGGCCGAGCTCAGCTTCTTCTCGCCGCTGGCCGACGAGTCTGCAAATATGAATGTCGATGCGGTGTTCTTGCCGGGCGGCTATCCGGAATTGCATGGAGCGCGGCTCGCCGCAGCGACCTCGTTCCAGTATAGTCTGGTCGCCGCCCGCGACCGCGGCGCCCTGCTCTACGGCGAGTGCGGCGGCTACATGGTGCTGGGCGACACCCTCACCGACAAGGCCGGAATCACCCACCGGATGGCAGGTCTTCTGCCGGTTTCGACCGATATCAGCCGGCCCCGCCGCACCCTCGGCTACCGGCGCCTGACCCAGCGGCACATCGCGGCATGGCCGCAAGACCTCCTCGGTCACGAGTTCCACTATTCCTCCGGCACCGCCGCAACGCCGCTGTTTCAGGCCACCGATGCCCTCGGCACGCCCCTGCCGCCGATGGGCGCCGTGGTCGGCCGCGTCATGGGCTCTTATGCCCACGTAATCGACGTGGCATAGAGGCCCCATGGCGCGCGCAATCATGTTCATGGGCACCGGCAGCGATGTCGGCAAATCGCTGATTGTCGCGGGCTTGTGCCGTGCGTTTGCCGATCGCGGCCTGCGCGTTTCGCCATTCAAGCCGCAGAACATGTCCAACAACGCCGCCGTCACTGCCGATGGGGGCGAGATCGGCCGCGCCCAGGCGCTGCAGGCCCGCGCCGCCCGGCGCGAGCCGCTGACCGCCATGAACCCGGTGCTGCTTAAGCCCGAGCACGAATCCGGCGCCCAGCTGATCGTCCGCGGCAAGCGGGTCGGCTCCTTTCCTGCCCGCGAGTATTGGAAGAAACGCGGCGAGTTGCTGCCCGAAGTCCTCAGCGCCTTCCGTGAGCTCGCCGCCGATTCCGATCTCGTCATTGTCGAAGGCGCCGGGAGCGCCTCCGAGGTCAACCTCCGCGGCACCGACATCGCCAATTTCGGCTTCGCCCGCGCCGCCGGCGTGCCCGTCGTGCTCATCGGCGACATCGACCGCGGCGGCGTCATCGCCTCGCTCGTCGGCACCTTCGCGGTCATTGATCCGGCCGACGCCGCCCTGATCCGCGCCACCCTCGTCAACAAGTTCCGCGGCGATCCGGCGCTGTTCACCGACGGCGCCGCCTTCATCGCCAATCGAACTGCCGTTCCGTGCTTGGGCCCGGTGCCGTTTCTCCCCGAGGCCGCGAAACTCCCGGCCGAGGATTCTCTGGCGCTCGACCAGCAGCAGCCGCGCGGCGGGCCTTACATCATCGCCGTACCCCGCCTGCCGCGCATCGCCAATTTCGACGATCTCGACCCGCTGCGCGCCGAGCCCGGCGTCAGCGTCATCGTCGTCGAACCCGGCCATCCCCTGCCGCAGGCGGCCGATCTGATCCTCATCCCCGGCAGCAAGGCGACGCGTGCCGATCTGGCGGCGCTTCGGGGCAATGGCTGGGACATCGACATTCTCGCCCATCATCGCGCCGGCAAGCCGGTCTTCGGCATCTGCGGCGGCTACCAGATGCTCGGGCGGGTGGTCGACGATCCCCTCGGGCTCGAGGGCGAGCCAGGCCAGAGCGAGGGTCTCGGCCTGCTCGAGGTCGAAACGACGCTATCGCCCATCAAGCAGTTGCGCATCGAGACTGCCGTGCACGCCGCCTCCGGGACACCGCTCTCCGGCTACCACATGCATATGGGCGTCACCGACGGCCACGATCGTGGTCGCCCCTTCGCCCACATCGGCGCCGAACCCGAAGGCGCCATGTCCGCCGATGGCCGGGTCTTCGGCACATATATGCATGGAATTTTCACCTCGAACGCATTCAGACATTCGTTCTTGAATGGCGTGGGAGACAGCTCCCTCGACTACGACGCCGAGGTCGAAGCCGCCCTCGACGCGCTCGCGGCGCATCTCGCGCGCCACCTCGATCTCGATGCGCTGCACGCTCTGGCGACCGAGGTCTAGCGATGGCCTGGCTGCTCGCCCCGCTGGCCCTTCTGATCGAGCGCTCCCTCGGCTATCCGCCGGCGCTGCTCAAGCTCATCGGTCACCCCGTGATCTGGATGGGAGCGCTCATCACCTGGCTCGAACAGCGCCTGAACACGGGGAGCAACCGCAGGCTGAAGGGCGTCGCGCTGCTGATTCTGCTGGTCCTGACGGGACTTGCGATCTCCTTGCTGATCGTCGCCGTGACCCGCCGAATCCCCTTCGGCTGGGTCATCGAGGCGCTGCTCGCGACCTCGCTGCTCGCCCAGAACGAGCTCGGCCGCGCCGTCAAGGCAGTCGCCGACAGCCTCGCCGTGTCGCTGGAATCGGGCCGTTTCGCCGTCAGCCACATCGTCGGCCGCGACCCGCACGTGCTCGACGAATCCGGTGTCGCCAAGGCGGCGATCGAAAGCCTCGCCGAGTCGACCTCCGATGGTGTCCTGGCCCCGCTGTTCTGGCTGCTGGTCGCCGGACTGCCCGGGATCGTCCTCTACAAGGCCGTCAACACCGCCGACTCGATGATCGGCCATCGCACCGAGCGCTATGCCCAGATCGGCTGGGCCAGCGCCCGGTTCGACGACCTGGTGAACTGGATTCCGGCGCGGCTGACCGCCTTGCTGATCGCGGGCGCATCCTTCCTGACCCGCAGCGCCGACCCGGAAGCCGCCTGGGGCACGGCATTGCGCGATGCCCGAAAGCACGCTTCACCCAACGCCGGCTGGCCCGAATCCGCCTTTGCCGGCGCCCTGGGTTTTGCGCTTGGCGGCCCACGCGCCTATGACGGGGAAATCCACGATCTGCCGAGCTTCGGCGACGGCCGAAGCGAGCTCAAGGCCAACGATATCCTCGTCGCGCTCGAGCTCTACTGGAAGACCCTCAACCTGCTGCTGGTGCTGACGATCGGCCTCGGTCTGCTGCTCTGGCGCTTCGCCTAGCCCTCGAGCATCGGCTTTTCCGAGCTGCTTTCGGTCAGTCTCTGGCCCTTGAGCGTCATCGGCAGCCCCGCGACAACGAAGTGCACGTCGCTGCAGATTTCGGCGAGACGCTGGTGGGCGGCGCCTGCGAGGTCCCGGAACATCCGCGCCAGTGCATTGTCGGGGACGATGCCGAGGCCCACTTCATTGGAGACGAGGATCACCCGGGCGGTATCGATCTCAGGCAGGGCGGCGGCCAGTTCGTCGACGGCCGCGGCCACGTTGCGGTTCGCGCCCAGCAGATTGGTGATCCACAGGGTCAGGCAGTCGACCAGAATCACGTCATGCGTCCGCGCCGCCGAGCGCAGCGATGCCGCGAGTTCAATCGGCTCCTCGAGTGTCGCGAACCGCCTGTGCCGCTGCTCCTGGTGCAGTTTCACCCGCTCGCGCATCTCGGGGTCAAGCGCCTCCGCCGTGGCGAGATACAGCGGGCGTTCGCCCGCCCGCATCGCCAGCCGCTCGGCAAAGCCCGTCTTGCCGGACCGCGCGCCTCCCAGAACAAGGACATGACCACTCATCTGCCGCCTCCGACTCGGCCGTTCCGCCGGACCGCCAGACTGGTCGCGCGCGGCCGTTGCGGCAACCCCGCTGGCCGGGGTGAAATCGATTGCTTATTCTCCTTTCGTCTAAGGACCATTGGCTTTATGGTCCGCCGCGCTGACGCGGCGTGGCAGATAAAGAGGCGAGATTGACCAGATACTACCTGGGCGTGGACGGTGGGGGCACCAATTGCCGCATCCGGCTGGCCGACGAGAATCTGGTGACCCTGGCCGACGCCGCAGGCGGCCGCTCCAATCTTCAGATCGACGCCGGCGATCCGGCGTTCCGCTCGATCACTGAAGGCACCAGGGAAGTCTTCGCCAAGGCCGGTATCGATTTCTCCCAGACCGCCAACACCTATGGCTGCTTCGGCATGGCCGGCGGGCGTCTCCCGTCGGCGCGCGACGCCTTTGCCGCCCGGCCCTGGCCGTTCGCGGCGGTGAAAGTCTACGACGACATCGATATCGCCCGCGCTGGCGCCCATGGCGGCGAAGACGGCGCCGTGATCATCGTCGGCACCGGGTCGGCGGCACTGGCCATGGTCAAGGGCGAACGCCACCAGTGCGGCGGTTGGGGCTTTCACATCGGCGATCAGATGTCGGGCGCCATTTTGGGCCGCGAACTGGTGCGCCGCACCGTCGAGGCGACAGACGGGCTCGTCGACGGTTCGCCGCTCACCGAGTCCGTGCTCAACAGGTTCGGCGGCGACATCAATGCGATCATGGAATGGTCGTTCCCCAAGGATGATCGGCCGGCGATCGCTGCCACCGCCAATGCGCCGGCAACCCTTCTCGGCCGCGCCCCCGCTGAATTCGGGGCGCTGATGCCTTTGTTCTTCGAGTATTTCGAGAAAGGCGATGCCGTCGCCGAGGAGCTGATGGCGCTCGAACTCGGCTACATCGACAACTACGTGAAATGGTTCAAGGCCCGCGGCGTCGGCAAGATGGCCGCCGTCGGCGGTTTCGGCACGCGCCTTTACCCGCTGCTGATCGCCCGCTACGGCGATTTCATCGTTCATCCCCAGCACGAGCCCCTTCACGGGGCGGTCATTCTGGCAAAGCAGAACTTCGCCGCATGAACTATCTCGACAGGAGCAACCCGAGCGTGTCCAGCCGCATCATTCCCGTCCAGCCTTTCGACTACGTTGTCTTCGGCGC
>JANXSI010000309.1 GCA_025352765.1 Devosia sp.
CTGATGGTCACCGGCCGGCTGACCGCGGCAATGCCGGAGGAGGGGCTCGCCCGGGCCCTCGGGCGGCTGATCGCCCGCGGCGGTGAGCCGATCATCCGGACCGGCGTCGACATGGCGATGCGCATGATGGGCGAGCAGTTCGTCTCTGGCCAGACCATCGGCGAGGCGCTGGTCAACAGCCGGCGGTTGGAACGCCGCGGCTTTCTCTACTCCTACGACATGCTGGGGGAGGGTGCCGCGACCGCCGATGACGCGGCGCGTTATCTCAAGGCCTACGAGGACGCGATCAACGCCATCGGCAAAGCCTCGGCGGGCCGCGGCCCGATCGGCGGGCCGGGGATCTCGATCAAGCTCTCGGCGCTGCATCCGCGCTACCGCAGGTCGCAGCGCGATCGCGTCATGTCCGAACTTCTGCCGCGCGTGCAGCAACTGGCCCGCCTCGCCAGGTCGCACGATATCGGGCTCAACATCGACGCCGAGGAATCCGATCGGCTGGACCTCTCGCTCGATCTGCTCGAGGCGCTCTGCTTTGATCCGGATCTCGCCGGCTGGGATGGCATCGGCTTTGTCGTGCAGGCTTATGGCAAGCGCTGCATCCATGTCGTCGACTGGCTGGTCGACCTGGCTCGGCGCAGCGGCCATCGCCTGATGGTGCGGCTGGTGAAGGGCGCCTATTGGGACAGCGAGATCAAGCAGGCACAGCTCGACGGATTGTCCGACTATCCCGTGTTCACCCGCAAGGTGTACACTGACGTGTCCTACCTCGCATCGGCCAGAAAGCTGCTGGCTGCCCCCGAGCAGATCTTTCCACAGTTCGCGACCCACAATGCGCAGACGGTGGCCGCAATCTATGCGATGGCCGGGCCCGGCTTTACCCCCGGGCAATTCGAGTTCCAGTGCCTGCACGGCATGGGCGAGCCGCTCTATTCGCAGGTGGTGGGCGCCGATCATCTCGACCGGCCCTGCCGCATCTACGCGCCCGTCGGCACGCACGGCACCCTCTTGGCCTATCTGGTGCGGCGGCTGCTCGAGAACGGTGCCAACAGCTCCTTCGTCAACCGCATCGGCGACAAGGCGATCAGCATCGACGACCTGGTGGTCGACCCGGTGACGGTGGCGGCCGCCATCCTGCCGGCGGGGGCCCCGCACCCGCAGATTGCCGGGCCGCAGGATATCCTCGGCATGCGGCGCAACTCGGCCGGTCTCGACCTTGCCGACGACACGGAACTTGCTCTCCTCGAGTCCGTGCTGAAGGCGAGCGCGACGCGCGCCTGGGCAGCAGGTCCGGTGCTCGCGAGTGCCGCGTACACTGCGCCCGGAACCACCCTCACGGTTCGTAACCCTTCCGACCGCGACGACGTCGTGGGCTCGGTCCGGTTCGCGTCCACCGAGCTTGTCGGCCGGGCCTTTGCCGGCGCCCGGCCGGACTGGGCGCCGCTCACCGAGCGCGGGCGGGTCCTTCACGTTGCAGCCGATCTCCTCCAGGGACAGTTGCGCGACCTCCTCGGCCTCATCATGCGCGAAGCCGGCAAGTCGGCCAGCAACGCCATCGCCGAGGTGCGCGAGGCGGTCGACTTCCTGCGCTACTACGCCGACGAGGCACTGCGCCTGGGAGAGACCGCCGTTCCACTGGGCACTGTTGTCTGCATCAGCCCTTGGAACTTCCCGCTCTCGATCTTTGCCGGCCAGGTTGCCGCCGCTCTCGCCGCCGGCAATGCGGTGATCGCCAAACCGGCTGAGGAGACGCCGCTAATCGCCGCTGCCATGGTGGCCCTGCTGCACGACGCCGGCATACCGCGGACGGCACTGCAGCTGTTGGCGGGCGCGGGCGATGTCGGTGCGGCGCTCTGTGCCCACCAGGATGCTGCGGGCGTCGTGTTCACCGGCTCGACCGAGGTCGCCCGGCTGATCCAGCGCCAGCTCGCCGAGCGGCTGTCGGACGACGCATTGCCGATCCCACTGATTGCCGAAACCGGCGGCATCAATGCGATGGTCGTCGACTCCTCGGCGCTCACCGAGCAGGTCGTCGCCGATGTCCTCGCCTCCGCCTTCGACAGCGCCGGGCAGCGCTGCTCTGCGCTGCGCCTGCTCTGCCTGCAGGAGGATGTGGCCGATCGGACTCTCGCCATGCTCAGGGGCGCGATGGACGAACTGCGCACCGGCGATCCCGACCACCTGTCGACCGATGTCGGGCCGGTAATCTCCGACGAGGCAGCGGACAGGATCAACACTCACATCTCGACCATGCGTGCGGCCGGCCATCGGGTCACTCAGGGCCCGCTCGGTGACGAGACGCAGAGCGGTATCTTCGTTGCACCGACGCTGATCGAGCTCGGCAGCATCGACCAGCTGCAGCGCGAGGTGTTCGGCCCGGTACTGCACGTCGTGCGCTACGCGCGCCGCGATCTCGACCGAACGGTCGACGCGATCAATGCACTTGGTTACGGCCTGACCTTCGGGCTGCACACGCGGCTCGACGAAACCATCGATCGCGTCACCTCGCGCATTCGCGCCGGCAACATCTACGTCAACCGCAACATCATCGGAGCCGTGGTCGGCGTCCAGCCTTTCGGCGGGCACGGGCTCTCGGGAACCGGACCGAAGGCGGGCGGACCGCTCTACGTCCGTCGTCTGACCAGACGCCGGCCGGTGGACAACGCAAGCCGGATTGAAGCGCTTGCCGGACCGGTCGGTGAGACCAACCTCTACCGCACCATCGCGCGCGGCGAGGTGCTCGTTCTGCCGCAATCGCGCGAGGGCCTGAGCCTTCAGCTCGAGGCCGTTGCCATGAGCGGCAACCGGGCCGTGATCGACGCGACACTGCTGGGGACCGCTGCGGTGGTTGCGATGGCACCAGCCGATGCCCGGTTGTCCGACGACTGGCGAGCCGAGGAGGGGGTGGACGCGGTGCTTGTCGAAGGCGATGCGAGCCGTCTGCTCGAGGTCCAGCGCATCGTCGCCACTTTCGGTGGGCCGATCGTTCCGGTGATGGCGTCCGGCGATGTCAACACCGACATGCTGGTGCATGAGATTTCGGTGAGCATCAATACGGCTGCGGCAGGCGGCAACGCCAGCCTGATGGCGCTACGCGAGGACTGATCAACCCTTGGCAGTGCGCCGACGAATGGACGGCAGCTCACCCGGACCGAGCCGCATCGCCGTCGTCATGTTGCGCGCGATATAGTCCTGGATCTGCTCGACAATCTGGGCTGCATGGGCGGCCCCTAGCTCGTCGCAGCGCTCGGCGTTCCGATTCTCGATCGCCTTGACCATTGCGTCGTGCTCGGCGACGTAGCGGCGCGGCAGATGGTCCTCGGCGGGCTGGTAGTAGTACAGGCGGAGCAGCCGGCGTCCTTCATCGAGGAGGCGCGAAAAGAAGCTGGTGAAGTAGGGGTTGCCGCCGGCCTCGGCGATGGCGACGTGGAAATCCCGGTTGGTACCGATCATCGCGCTGATGTCGCGCCGCTCCACGGCGCCTTCATAGGCGGCCTGGTGCCGCCGGATCTGTTCGAGGTCGGCAAGGGTGTGACGCACCGCGGCCGCCCGGGTCGAGACCCGATACATCAGCGACAGGGCCTCGAAATAGACCGGCAGACGCTCGAAATCGATCGGCGCCACGATCGTGCTGCGGTTGGGCAGCGTGGTCACCAGCCCGTCCGCCACCAGCCGCACCAGCGCCTCGCGGATCGGGGTACGGGACATCACGAACTGTTGCGACAG
>JANXSI010000370.1 GCA_025352765.1 Devosia sp.
CTCGGCCACCGGCCCTGATCCCGCCATTCGAGCGTAGCTCTCATGGCCTTCTCGCCTCAAATCGATCCACTGGATTGATTTGCCATGCGGGACGGCTCGAAGCCCCCACCCACCGGCTTCGCCGGTCCCCCCTCCCCGCAAGGGGGAGGGAGCGCCGACTGCAAGCATGGGGCGTCCGGATAGGCTACGCGCCGACTATTCCGCCGCGACGGCCCTCGGCTGTTCGAGGCGGCGGGCGTTGTCTTCGAACAGCTTGACCAGGCGGGCGGCGGCGGCGTCGTAGGCCTGGGCGTCGGGCCAGTTGGCGCGGGGGTCGAGGAGGCGCTTGGGGAGGCCAGCGACGGCGAGCGGGATCGTAAAGCCGAAATTGGGATCGGTGCGCATCGGCGTCTCGGCCAGTTCACCCGAGAGGGCCGCGGCGACGAGGCGGCGGGTGGCGGCGATGTCGATGCGCTTGCCGACGCCGTAGGCGCCGCCGATCCAGCCGGTGTTGATCAGCCAGACCGTGGCGCCGCTGGCCGCGAGCCGTTCAGCAAAGAGGTCGCCATAGACCCGCGGGTGATGCGACATGAACGGGGCGCCGAAGCAGGCCGAGAACGTCGCCGTGGGCTCGGTGATGCCGCGTTCGGTGCCGGCGACCTTGGCCGTATAGCCGGCAAGAAAATGCTCGACCGCCTGCTCGGGGGTCAGCCGCGCGATGGGCGGCAGCACGCCGAAGGCATCGGCGGTGAGGAACACGACGGTCTTGGGCTGATCGCCGACGCCTGCTGGAGCAACGGCGCCCAGAACTTCGATCGAGTAGGCGGCGCGGGTGTTTTCGGTGAGGCGCAGATCGGCGAAGTCGGGCTCGCCATCGCCGCCGAGAACGACGTTCTCGAGCACCGTGCCGAAGGTCTGCGTGGCGCCGAAGATCTCGGGCTCGGCCAGCGGGCTCAGATGCGCGGTCTTGGCGTAGCAGCCGCCCTCGATATTGGCGACGCCGCCATCGCTCCACAAATGCTCGTCGTCGCCGATCAGCGGGCGCGCAGCGTCGGAGCTGAGCGTCGTCTTGCCGGTGCCGCTGAGGCCGAAGAACAGCGCGGTGTCGGCGCCTTCCCCGATATTGGCCGAGCAGTGCATGGGAAAGATGCCGCGTAGCGGGGCGTGGAAATTGATGAGCGAGAAGACCGCCTTCTTGATCTCCCCGGCATAGGCGCTGCCACCGATCAGAACGATGTTGCGGCTCATGTCGAGCGCGATGACGGTGCCCGAGCGGGTGCCGTGGCGGGCCGGATCGGCGACGAAGCTGGGCAGTTGCAGGATCGTTGCGTGCATCGCCACTTCCGCCGCGCGGTCGCGCAGCAGGTTGCGGATGAACAGCGCATGCCAGGCGGTCTCGGTCACCACGTCAACGGCAAAGTGGAACGCCGGATCGGCGCCGGCGCCCAGTTCCTCGAGGTAGAGATCGCGGCCGCGGGCGTGCTCCAGCATGTCGGCGAGGAGCAGATCGAAATGTTCGGGCGCGATGGCCCCGGCATTGTCCCACCAGACATGCGGGGCAGTCAGGGCGTCGCGGACGATGAACTTGTCCTTGGGCGAGCGGCCGGTATGGGTGCCGGTGGTGACCGCAAAGGCGCCCGAGGAGGTCAGCTGCCCCTCGCCGGCCAGCAGCGCCGCCGTGACCAGTTGCGCCCGATTGTCGCCCCGCCGGATCGTTGCAATGCCGTCGAGCCGGCGCAGAAGTTCCGCAGTTTGAGCCATTTCGCCCTCTATCCCTCAGTTCGGCTTCATGGCCGCAATTGCTAGGGCGACGGGCCGTTCGGGGATAGCGGGCAATGGGTCGTAAGACGGAAGTCGAAGACAATCGGCGGGGCCGGACCCAAGGAATGGCGAGCCGGGAGCGTCTAGTGTATAGCGGTGGGGCGCCTTACTTACCGCGCAATTGTGGCAGTCTCGTTCCCGCCACATTTGGCAGTGCCCCGCCGAGCTGCCATTGACCCATAGAAAGGGACTCGGATGCCTAAGATCGCCCTCGTGGACGACGACCGCAACATTCTCACTTCCGTCTCGCTGACGCTCGAGGCCGAAGGCTACAACGTCTCGACCTATACCGACGGCGCCTCGGGCCTAGAAGGCCTGACCTCGGACCGGCCGGACCTTGCCATCCTCGACATCAAGCTGCCGCGCAGGGACGGCATGGAACTGCTGCGCCGGCTGCGCCAGAAATCCGACCTGCCGGTGATCTTCCTCACCTCCAAAGACGAGGAAATCGACGAGCTGTTCGGCCTCAAGATGGGCGCCGACGACTTCATCAAGAAGCCGTTCAGCCAGCGCCTTCTGGTCGAGCGGGTGAAATCGATCCTCCGCCGCTCCGCGCCGCGCGAGCCGGGCGCCAATGGCGTGCCGACCGAAACCCAGCCGGGCAAGGCCTTGATCGAGCGCGGCAATCTGGTGATGGACGAAGAGCGCCACACCTGCACCTGGAAGGGTGGCCGGGTGACGCTGACGGTGACCGAATTCCTGATCCTGCAGGCGCTGGCGCTCAGGCCCGGCGTGGTCAAATCGCGCAATGCGCTGATGGACGCCGCGTATGACGACCAGGTGTATGTCGACGACCGCACCATCGACAGCCACATCAAGCGGCTGCGCAAGAAGTTCAAAGCCGTGGACGACGATTTCGAGATGATCGAAACGCTCTACGGCGTCGGCTACCGCTTCAAGGAACAATAAGCGCCCATGGCCGTCGCCGGACAGGATCTGCCGGGACTTCGCAAGCCCGATGCGGCGACGCGGCGACGCGACGCCGCCGCATCACGGGCGTTCGGGGGCCTGCCCGCCGGAGCCCGCAAATGGCTGACCGGCGCCGGGCACGTTGCGAGTTCGGTGGTTTTCGGCAGCCTGACGCGGCGCATCGTCGTGCTCAACCTCGTGGCGCTGACGGTGCTGGTGACCGGCATCCTCTACCTCAACCAGTGGCGCGCCGGGCTGATCGACGCGCGCATCCAGTCGCTGCGCGTCCAGGGCGAAATCATCTCGGCGGCGATCGCGGCGTCGGCAACGGTCAACAGCGACGTGATCCAGGTCGACCCCGACCGGCTGCTGCAGCTCAAGCAGGGCAGCGCGGTGTCGTCGCTCTCCTATTTCGACCCCAATCTCGAGTTTCCGATCAATCCCGAGCAGGTGGCGCCGCTGCTGCGCAACCTGGTGACGCCGACGCGGACCCGCGCCCGCATCTACGACCAGGGCGGCTTCATGATCCTCGACAGCGCCTCGATCTACCAGAAGGGCGAGGTGATCCGCGGCAGCAAGCCGGCAAGCAACGCCGGCAACGACTGGTGGACAACGCTGATGGCCTGGGTGCCGGGCGACGACTTCCCGCCGTACCAGGAATTCGGAGCCGGAGAAGGCACGCGCTACCCGGAAGTCGCGGCGGCGCTGGGCGGCTCGCCGGCGGACGTGGTGCGGGTCGACGCCGATCACCAGCTGGTGATCTCGGTCGCCGTGCCGGTGCAGCGGGTGCGCGCCACGGTAGGCGTGCTGCTGCTCTCGACCCAGCCGGGCGAGATCGATTCGATCGTCGCACAGGAGCGCTGGGGCGTGCTCAGGATCGCGCTCGTTGCGGCAACGGTGACGATCATCCTGTCCCTCCTGCTGGCGAGCACGATCGCGGGGCCGTTGCGCCGGCTGTCGGAAGCAGCGGAGCGGGTGCAGACTTCGCCGACGAGCCGCGAGGAAATCCCCGACTTCACCTACCGCACCGATGAGGTCGGGCATCTGAGCCGGGCGCTCCGCTCGATGACGTCCTCGCTCTACAACCGCATCGAGGCGATCGAGCGGTTCGCCGCCGACGTCGCCCATGAGCTCAAGAACCCTCTGACCTCGCTGCGCTCGGCGGTCGAAACGCTGCCGCTCGCCAAGAAGCCCGAGGACCGCGAGCGGCTCAACGCCATCATCCAGCACGACGTGCGGCGGCTCGACCGGCTGATCTCGGATATCTCCAACGCCAGCCGGCTCGACGCAGAGCTGGCGCGCGAGAGCCTCGAGCCGGTCGATATCGCGCAACTGGCGGGCGCGATGGTGTCGATGCAGAACGACATGGCGGCGCCGTACAAGGTGAGTGTCGTGCTCGACAAGCAGACAGGGAAACTCCCCGCGACCACCGTCGGACACGACAGCCGGCTGGCGCAGGTGTTCAACAATCTGATCGACAACGCGATTTCGTTCTCGCCCGAGGGCGGCACGGTGACGGTCTCGATCCAGACCACCGACGACAAGATCGTCGCCCGGGTGATGGACGAGGGTCCGGGCATCCGCGGCGACATTTCGCGCATCTTCCAGCGGTTCTATACCGACCGGCCGGACGGCGAGCATTTCGGCGACCATTCGGGGCTCGGCCTCGCGATCTCGAAGCAAATCATCGAGGCGCATCGCGGCACGGTGACGGCCGAGAACCGCAGCGACCGGAGCGGCGCGCTGTTCACCGTGACGCTGCCGCGCACGCCCACCGAGCGGCCGGCGCGGCCCAAGAAGTGACCACCGTCAACATCCACGCGACCGGACTGGTGCTGGGCAAGGTCGGGCTGATCCTGCGCGGTCCGCCGGGCGCAGGCAAATCGCTGCTGGCACTCGAGCTGATGGACCAGTGGGACGGTCGCGGGCTCGTCGCCAAGCTGGTGAGCGACGACCGCATCGACATCGAGGCAACCGCCAAGGGGCTCGTGATGCGGGCGCCGCGGTCGATCGAGGGGCTGATCGAGCTGCGGGGCCGGGGCATCATCAGCCGGCCGTTCGTGCGGTCGGCGCCGCTGCATCTGGTCATCGACCTCGTCGATGTGATGGAGCGGATGGTTGAAGAAGATGCGCTCACTACCGATCTGGAGGGGGTCACAGTCGCGCGGTGCCCGGTTCCGCGTGCCGGCAAGATCGAGAGCCGGCATCAATTGCTGCTGATCCGCGAAGCCCTCAGGGCATTTGGCCCGGCTGGCAACTCGCGGAAAAAAACCGCTTGAAACAGCACACCCCAGAGGCAAGAGTCCCTGGCGCGTTGCTCGGGGGCGGGCCCGTCTGGGGATAGTCGATGATCGGTCTGGTTCTGGTGACGCATGGCGCGCTCGCCGTCGAGTTCAAATCCGCCCTTGAGCATGTGGTCGGCCCGCAGGAGCAGATCGAAACAGTCTGCATCGGCCCGGATGACGACATGGAAGCGCGCCGCGAGGACATCATCGTCGCCGTCGGCAAGGCCAATATCGGCGACGGCGTGGTGATCCTCACCGACATGTTCGGCGGCACGCCCTCCAATCTCGCCATTTCGGTGATGAAGACGGTCGGCGCCGAGGTGATCGCCGGGGTGAACCTGCCGATGCTGGTGAAGCTGGCGCGGGTGCGCGGCGACCTCGAGATCAAGGCTGCCGTCACCATGGCAGCGGAAGCGGGCCGCAAGTACATCAACGTCGCCAGCGAATCGCTCGCGAGCTGAGGCGCGGGCGGCCGCGACGTGGCTTGGCGCGACGTGACTTGGCGGTTAACCCAATTCTGCTAGATTTGGCCCATGGATACACCGGTGGGCGCCGGCCGGGCGCTGGCGCAACAAATGCTGATCGTCAACCGCAAAGGCCTCCACGCCCGGGCTTCGGCGCGGTTCGTGCGGATGGCCGAGTGTTTTGAGGCCGAGATCAAGGTGACGCGCGACGGCACCACCGTGTCGGGTGGCTCGATCATGGGGCTGATGATGTTGGGCGCCGGGCCGGGTTCGACGATCCTGGTGCAGGCCACCGGCAAGCAGGCGCGCGAAGCGCTCGACGCCATCAACACGCTGGTCGAGAACGGTTTCGACGAGGATAATGAGGGCGTCGCGGCGGACTGAGCCGCAGCCGGCGGAGGCCCCATACCCGACGCTGCGCGTCGACCTCTCCCCCAAGGGAGAGGTGGGGAACGTCGGACGCCTCGTTGCCGTTGCTAGGGCATACACGGTTACGATTCGGAGCAGTTCATGCGGCGAACACTGGCGACGCTGGGCGGACTGGGACTGGCGCTGGGGTTCTCGCAATTTCCCGAATATGCGCAGCAATATGAGCAGCGGCTGGGCGGCGCGGTCGACGAGCTGCGGATCATCACGCAGGATTTCGACGCGGATGCGCAGAAATTCGGGCTCAGCCGCGACGAGGCGCTGCAGCATTATGCGGTGTCGAGCGACAGCTTTCTCGTCGGACGCGGGGTCAGCATGCAGCGCACGCTGGCGCGCTATCAGGCGCTGAGTGCGGCGCTCGCCGATCTGCAGGGGGCCGGGCCGCTGCAGCGGATCCAGCATCTCGGCGACTATCTCGACAGCGATATCGGGGCGCGGGCGCTGGCCGCCTACAAGCCGGCCGTGCCAGTGACGCCGGAAGGCTTCATGTGGGCGATCGCCGGGTTCCTCGGCGGCTCGCTGCTGGTTTCGGCCTTATTGGGCTTCATCACCCTGCCCTTCCGCTGGCGCAACGGGCATCTGCCGCACCAGCGGGTGCCGCTGTGGCGGCGGCGCCGAAAAGCGGCTGCCGTCGAACGGTGACGCTGAAGCAAGTCGAAGCGGCGCGCGAGCAGACGCAACGGACTGTGGAGCCACTGCGCTTCGGCTGACGTCTTCACCTCTCGGTCATCGCGTTCCGCAAAGGACATAAAGCTTTCTTTATATCCCATTGCCGCCGGGCGTTTGGGGCTTTATAAGGCGGCAAAACAGACATCCGGAGACACCAAATGGCCGATTACGCCGTCAAAGACATTTCGCTCGCCGACTATGGCCGCAAGGAAATCGGCATGGCCGAGATCGAAATGCCCGGCCTGATGGCGATCCGCG